>NZ_QRCA01000010.1:0-198757 GCF_009833115.1 Nitrosomonas sp. GH22 | reverse complement strand
TGCTGAGCGAGACTGTCGCGGTTCAGATCGCCAGGCGCAGTGAGTTGCATACCTTCGCCGTTATCCCCAAGCGTTGGGTGGTGCCTGGCTGGATAAGAATCGGCGGCTGTGGAAAAACTGTGAGCGTAAACTCAATACCAGCTTACAGTTTATTCACTTGGCATTTCTGGTAGTCCTGCTAAAAAGAGTTTGAATAGGTTATTAGAGATATACCCGGGCAAGTAGTAATCCAGCCAGCAGCACTGCAACCAGTGTCAGTATCAGGCTTTGACGTTTTTGCTGCGCGACCAGTTCGGCCAGTCTGTCTTCCAGATTTCGGGCACGTTGCTGATCAAGGTTGTAGTGCATCAGGCGGGGAAACTGCGGTAGCATCACCGCCCAGTTGGTTGCTTCCTTCTGCAGGTGAGTAATAAGTCCGCGCAGCCCGATTTGCTCGGCCATCCAGTTTTCCAGGAATGGCTTGGCAGTTTTCCAGAGATCAAGATCCGGATCCAGATCACGTCCCAGACCTTCAATATTAAGCAGTGTTTTCTGAAGCAGAACCAGTTGTGGCTGAATTTCCACGTTGAACTGACGGGAAGCCTGAAATAGGCGCAGCAGGACACGTCCAAAGTAGATTTCCTTCAAAGGTCGATCAAAAATCGGTTCACACACGGCCCGGATAGCGGCTTCGAAATCATCTACGCGCGTATTTCTCGGCGCCCAGCCGGCCTCGATGTGCGTCTCTGCCACGCGGCGATAGTCCCGGCGAAAGAAAGCCAGGAAGTTTTGCGCCAGATAATTTTTATCCTGTTCACTCAGCGTACCCATAATGCCAAAATCCACGGCGATATAGCGGCCATCGCTCCCGACAAAGATATTGCCGGGATGCATATCAGCATGGAAATAACCATCCCTGAACACCTGGGTAAAAAAGATCTCCACTCCCATGCGGGCAAGTTGTGGAACATCGATTCCCTGTGTACGTAATATCTCTACACGGCTGATGGGAGTACCAATCATCCGCTCCATCACCATGACTTCTGGATGACAGTAATCCCAATACACTTCTGGCACCTGTAGCAAGGGGGAATTGAGGAAATTACGCCGTAACTGGCTACAGTTAGCGGCTTCCCGGATAAGATCAAGTTCATCGTCCAGATGTCGGGCAAACTCCGCCACTACCTCGCGCAATTTTAGTCGCTTGCCATCCGGCCAGATGGATTCAAGCAGCCATGCACCGGTTTCCATCAACGCCACATCATGTGCAATGACAGGGGCGATGGTTGGTCGCAAGATCTTGACAGCCGCTTGTGTGCCATCCTGCAGTACGGCAAAGTGCACCTGGGCAACTGATGCGCTGGCAACTGGCTTGATATCAAATTCGAGAAAGACCTCATTTACCGGCTTTCTATAGACGGTTTCCAGTATTTTTACCGCCTGTTCTGAAGGAAAAGGCGGCACCCGATCCTGGAGAAAAGCCAGTTCATCGGCAAAATCCTGAGCAAGCAAATCCCTGCGGGTGGATAGCATCTGCCCAAACTTGATGGAAATGGGCCCCAGTGCTTCCAGTGCCAGGCGCAATCTGACTGCGCGTGGCTGTTTGAGTTGAGTGCGAAACGGCAATAGCTGTGAAAATACCTTGAGTGCGCGCAGGTGAATCTGCTCGAGTAGGATTTCATCTAGCCCGAAGCGATAAGCAATCAGGATAATTTTAAATAGACGGAAAAAGCGCATGAAGTGATTGGTGGTTCAATAAAGTTACCAGCAAGCAGGGCCGGTGGTATCTGCACGGATTGCAGAGGCGAGTTGTGAGCGGCTTCCGATCATTGGTCGGTCCGGGACGAATTTTCTACAGCCTGTAAGAGCGGTGAAATCAGCGTATCAATTCGTTCTTCAAGTTGCGCAACCCGTTGTTGCAGTAATGCAACCTCGGAGCCGGTCTGGCAAAATCGTGAGTGGCTTGCCGTTATCGGCCGTTCCTCAGTAATGAATTCTCCCAGCGCCCGCGACAGATTACGAATGCTTCCCAGCTGCCAGCGTACCAGTTCCTGTCCGGTCAAAGTCACGCGGCGGGCAAACACATCTCCAATGGCAGAGCTCAGATTTTCCTCAATTTCAGCCTGAAAAATCTTGCCCATGTACAGCAAAATATTTGCCAGCGCCGGATCGCCACAGACAGTAATCTTACGGAACGCATCAATATCACCGGAAGCAAGGCGGGGCGTAAGTTCGACTGGTACGTTGAGGATCACTTTGGCGTGCCCATCTTCGGTTGCCATCCTGAAATGACCATCCTGTGTAATCGTAACATACAGACAAATCAGGGATCCGATACGGAAACATACAGTTTCATTTACATGAGATTGTAATTGCTGCCGTACCTGGTTCGATTTATCAGCCAGGCGATTCAGGCAGATAATCAGGGGGGTGGTCAGTATCGAAGATTGTGTGATCATTACCGGGAACAGGTTGTCAACATGCTAACTGCCCGCGCAAGGTGGGCTCGCATGTCACCGCATGCTCAGGAACGCATCCGGCGATTCGTCAATTACCCAGATTATAGCGTGATTCCGTAGGTGAGCAGTCGGTTGCATGATTATTACCCAACCGGTTGACGATGACCTCGGACAGGGAGAGCTGATCTTGCAGGGCAAGTTCGGAAAGAATCTCCCATGCATGATGCGTCACACTGATGGTTTTATGCGGCTCTGTATATCTCTGTCTTTTTTCTTTGTGATCTTTGTGCATGCTGATCACTTTCCTAATTTCCATCCACTGGGCTTCATTCAACCATTTCTGACACCACGTATTGAAATGGATCGGATCAGCCCTGGCTGCAAGGTATTCCTGTTTTGCTGCGCTGTGCTGAGGTTTTGTTGTGCCGAACCACTCAGAATCTTTACTTAACTGACTGTCAATAAAAGTAGTGGCTACTTTTCTGTCTTGTTGTCGGATTATGTAGGGGTAATCTGCCATTTTTACTTTTGATTATCTTGTTGCGTGAATTTCAGAAATATGAGTAATGCTTTACAGATGAGGATATTACAAGGGAATAAAGCCTGATTCAATGCTGTTGTTGTATGCAATTGCTGCTTATCAATCTGCAGAACAGGTGGAAATGAAAGCAGTTTATACGTTTGTTCAAAACTACTGGCTTGTTTTGCTGCGGTAAGCTGTTGCAAATTTCAGACAGGAGTCCTCATGAGTACTGATCTCGAACAGTTTTATCAGATATTTTTTGAAGAAGCGGGTGAGTTGCTGGCAGAGATGGAAACACGTCTGCTTAAACTGGATATTTTGTCGCCCGATCCGGAAGATTTGAACGCGATATTTCGTGTGGCGCATTCCATCAAGGGCGGAGCGGGAACATTCGGGTTTACCGATATGACAGAACTTACGCATGTGCTTGAATCGCTACTCGACAAATTGCGTAAGGATGAACTCAAGTTACGCGCTGAAATGGTGGATACCTTTCTGCGTGCTGGGGATGTATTAAAAAATCAACTGGATGGGCACCGGGGCACTGGTTCCGCCGATCCGGCAGAAGTGGATGCCGTCAACCGCAAACTGAAAGAGTTAGTAGCAGATACGGTTGGCAATAGCGCAACGTCCACACCCGAATCGGTAGAGGAATCAGCCCCCCATACAGTGAACACTTCCGAACAGGCCCCAGTGTCTACTGAATCAGCATCCGTTGCAGAAAATGTCACCACTTACCGGATTGAATTTGGTTGTGCTGATCTTGGCAAGTCAGTAATGGAGAAGCTGTTAATTGATCTGGCGCGGCAGGGGCAGCTGAAAAACCTGAGCGATCCGGATAACGAAGCAATATGCATATTGCAGCTTGCCACGACTGACAGTGAGGAAGATGTCTGGGAGGCACTGGCGTTTCTGGTTGATCCCGCCAATTTATCTATCAAAATAGATGAAAGTGCATTACCTGCTGCAGATATTCCCGGAGCAACACTGGAATGCCGACAGGAGCAGCAGCAGACGGTTGAGACTATATCAGAACAACAAGATATGCAGCTTAGTGAAGCTGTATCCTCTCCAACTGCTGCTAATTCAGCCACTCAGAAAACCCAACTGCCTGCCAAAAAAGCAGTAGCCCCACCGCAACATAAGCCATCCGCTGATCACGCTGTATCCGCTAGCGGTGAATCTTCTTCCATCCGCGTTGGTGTTGAGAAAGTGGATCAAATGATCAATCTGGTGGGAGAGTTGGTTATCACCCAGGCCATGCTGGCGCAAACTGCGAGCCAGATCGATCCGGTTATTTTTGAAAAACTGCTCAATGGCTTGAATCAGCTCGAACGAAATACCCGTGATCTGCAGGAGGCCGTCATGTCGATTCGCATGATGCCCATCAGTTTTGTATTCAGTCGTTTTCCCCGGGTGGTAAGAGATGTAGCCTCCAAGCTTGGCAAGCAGGTCGATCTCAAAACCTTGGGTGAAGGCACCGAGCTGGATAAAGGATTGATTGAAAAAATCACTGATCCGTTGACCCATCTGATCCGTAACAGCCTGGATCACGGCATCGAAACACCAGAAAAAAGAAAAGCGCTGGGTAAACCTGCTCACGGCACGATCACACTGCGTGCATCGCACCAGGGTGGCAGTGTTGTTATAGAGGTGATGGATGATGGCGCAGGGCTTAACCGGGAAAAAATTCTGGATAAGGCTCGCAGCCGGGGGCTGGCGATCAGTGAGAACATGACCGATCAGGATGTCTGGATGCTGATTTTTGAAGCTGGTTTTTCCACGGCGGAAGTTGTGACGGATGTTTCCGGTCGGGGTGTGGGTATGGATGTCGTCAAACGCAATATCGAGGGGCTTGGTGGCCGGGTTGAAATTGACTCGATAACCGGGCAAAGAACGAAGATTTCAATTCGTTTGCCGCTGACGCTCGCTATCCTGGACGGATTGTCGGTATCGGTAGGGGATCAGCTGTTTATTATCCCGCTGACCTATATCACCGAATCACTCAAACCGGCTGCAGAAGATATTCGCACCATACGAGGCCAGGGTCGGGTGGTGGAGGTGCGCGGCGAGTACCTGCCGGTGATTGCTCTGCATGAAATTTTTGGCCTGGAACCGGAAGTTCATGAGATCCATGAAGGCATTCTGGTCATCCTTGATGCTGAAGGAAACAAGGCCGCCATGTTTGTCGATACGCTGGTTGGGCAACACCAGGTGGTGATCAAAAGTCTGGAAAGCAATTATCGTCGCGTACAGGGCGTTTCAGGCGCAACCATCATGGGTGATGGTAGTGTCGCTCTGATACTGGATGCTGTGGGGCTGGTCAATGTCACGAAGCAGAGAATGATCCATGCAGCGTAATAAATTGATCAAACCTCTGTGGGAGAAGCCGTTAGAGCCGATACCTATTGCACATTACTGAGGAGCAAACCATGTTGTTGACACAAGCCACGGCTACTGCCACTGCTGCAGGCGAATCACCTGACTCGATCCGGGATCTTTCATGCAGTGAATTTCTGATATTCCGGCTGGGAAAAGAGGAATACGGTATCGAGATTCTGAAAGTCCAGGAAATTCGCGGGTATGACGCCATTACCCGTATCGCCAACGCACCCGAATTTATCAAGGGCGTTATCAATCTGCGCGGCGTGATCGTACCGATCGTTGATATGCGCATCAAATTTAATTTGGGTGCAGCCCATTATGACCAGTTCACTGTGGTGATTATCCTGAATTTGTCCGGGCGAATTATCGGCATCGTGGTGGATGGCGTATCCGATGTGATCAACCTGGATACAGAGAATTTGCGCCCTACCCCAGAATTCGGCGGAGTAATCGATACCGAATACATCATCGGACTTGGCACTATGGAAGAGCGCATGTTGATTCTGGTGGATATCGAAAAATTAATGAGCAGTTCGGAAATGGGTCTGCTGGAACCGGCAGGCAAATAGCTTTGTGAATAGTCGCGGGTATTAGTGGCTATGGCGATGAGCACAGTATTTTAAAAGTTAAGTTACTTTATTTATCGGGAGCAAAAATGTTGCAGAACATGACGATTAAATCACGGCTTATTTTTGTGATTGGCCTGCTGTCTCTGTTGCTGATCAGTGTGGGGGCAGTTGGGCTGTATGGCTTAAATCAATCCAAAGCACAGCTGGAAACGATTTATCAGGACCGGGTGGTGGTGCTTGGTCATTTTTCAGAAATCCTGGACAAACTGCAACAAGTACGTATGCATGCGTTACTGGCTGGCAACTCGCGTGATACTGCTGTTGCCAGGCAACGAGCAGGACAGGTGATTGAAGAAGATTCCGGCATCAGTGATCTCTGGCAAAAATTCAGCCAGACCTATCTGATTCCGGAAGAACAATCGCTGGCCAATCGCTTCACCGAGCAATGGAGGGCTTATCAGGCTGCACGCAATCAGACGCTTAATCATGCTGTTAATGGTAATTTTGATGCGGCAATGGAGACTACCCTTCAGGACGCCGGCCCCAAATATGAATCAGTGCACGATACACTGATGCAGTTAATCGAGCTGCAGGAAAATGTCACCGCACAGGAGTATGAACAGCTGCAGGCGAATTCTTCCAAAATGATTATGACCATGTTCCTGCTGGCGGCACTGGGAATCCTGTTAGCCGGCGTAATCGGTTTTGTACTGATTCGTACTATCAGCCGCTCAATCGATCAGGCCGTGCAAGTAGCAGATGGTATTGCCAACGGTCATCTGGATCAGCATATCGAAGTGACCGGCCATGATGAAATTTCCGTGTTGCTGAAATCGATGCGCAAGATGGTGGAAGTACTGAATAGCTTTGTAGCTGCTCAGCAAAAAATGCAACAACAGCATGAAGCTGGTGCAATTAGCTACCGGATTCCTGCCGGTAAATTTCCAGGCAGCTACGGTGAAATCGCCAGTGCAGTCAATGATCTGGCGGCAGCACATATTGCCGTCAAGATGCGAGTGGTGGAAGTTGTTTCACATTACGCGCAGGGTGATCTGTCAGTAGATATGGATCGATTACCTGGTGAAAAAGCAAAAGTGACTGAAGCAGTAGACAAGGTCAAAAACAGCCTGCAGTCGGTCAATACCGAAATCAGGAATCTGGTGGAAGGTGCGGTAGCAGGTGATTTCTCCCGTCGTGGCAATGCAGATAAGTATCAATATGAGTTCCAGAGCATGGTGAACAATCTGAACCGGTTGATGCAGACTTGTGAAACCAGCCTGGAGGACGTTATCCGCATTATGGATGCCCTGGCAGATGGTGATCTGACCCAGAAAATTACCCGTGAATACCAGGGTATGTTCGCTCGCATGAAGGATGATTCGAATGTCACCGTGGGACAGTTGGCAAGCATCGTCAGGCAGATCAAGGAAGCCGCTGGGCTGATCACCACCGCTTCGAAAGAGATTGCTGACGGCAACACGGATCTTTCGCAGCGTACTGAAGAGCAGGCCGCCAATCTGGAAGAAACTGCCGCCAGCATGGAAGAGTTGACCTCAACCGTCAGGCAGAATGCGGACAATGCTCGCCAGGCTAACCAGCTCGCCGCTTCTGCATCTGATGTGGCAATGAAGGGAGGCAAAGTTGTCGGTGAAGTGGTGCAGACCATGAGTGCGATTAACGATAGTTCCAAGAAGATTGTCGACATTATTAGCGTGATTGACGGCATTGCTTTTCAGACTAATATTCTGGCGCTGAATGCAGCGGTGGAAGCCGCCCGTGCCGGCGAACAGGGACGCGGATTTGCGGTAGTCGCGACCGAAGTGCGCACACTGGCACAGCGCTCAGCAGCGGCTGCCAGGGAAATCAAGGATCTGATCAGTAATTCGGTGCACAAGGTTGAGGATGGTACCCAACTGGTGGATCAGGCTGGTAAAACAATGGAAGAAGTGGTGCTGTCAGTTAAGCGTGTAACTGACATCATGGGTGAAATCTCGGCTGCCTCTCAGGAACAGAGCCAGGGGATCGAACAGGTGAATCAGGCGATTACGCAGATGGATGAAATCACCCAGCAAAATGCCGCACTGGTAGAACAGGCGGCAGCGGCTTCCGAATCGATGCGTGAGCAGGCAGAGCAATTGTCACGTGCTGTGGCTGTATTCAAACTGGAACAGGGATTTTCATCCAGTCATGCAGGTAATGCCCCATTGACTGAGCGACGCAGCCCGAACCGGGCAACTAACGTTGAGCGGTTACCACAAGCCAAAAATCAGCGAAAAACGGCTGCTGCAAGTCCTGCCGCCCCAGCTCCAACCGGCACGGATGGTGATTGGGAAGAGTTTTGAAATGGAGAACAAAACACCTGTCTTTGCGAATGTCCCTGCCTCGTCATTGCGACTGCAAGCGCAGTGAAGCAGGAAGCAATTCAGAAGCAAGGTGTTAAGGGCACTGGGTTGCTACGGCCCAGAGGGCCTCACAATGACGATCCTCCATGCAATGGCAGGGGTGATG
Source organism: Nitrosomonas sp. GH22 (assembly GCF_009833115.1). NCBI lineage: Bacteria > Pseudomonadati > Pseudomonadota > Betaproteobacteria > Nitrosomonadales > Nitrosomonadaceae > Nitrosomonas > Nitrosomonas sp. GH22. The sequence continues at coordinate 190,334 of NZ_QRCA01000010.1, read as the reverse complement.
GATCTGTAATGCCGCATGGATAAAACAAACTTTTAAGGAAGCATGATCATGAGAGTCAATCTGCCGGTTACCAACGTGGAACATGAAATGCGGGATGGTGAATTCCTTGTTTCCAGGACTACACCCAAAGGGGTGATTACCTATATCAATGAACCGTTCGTCAGGATGAGCGGCTTTACTGAGCAGGAGCTGATTGGGCAGGCGCACAATATTATTCGCCATCCGGATATGCCGCCGGAGGCGTTTGTCGATTTCTGGGACATGCTCAAACAGGGCAGGCCATGGAGTGGTATGGTCAAGAACCGGAATCAAGATGGCGGTTATTACTGGGTCTTTGCCAACGCCACGCCTGTCAAAGAGCATGGCAAGGTGACCGGCCATATGTCGGTACGCAGTAAGCCCTCACGTGATCAGATTCAGGCCGCCGAGACAGTGTATCGTCAAATGCGTGAAGGCACAGCAAAAGTACGGATTGTTGCTGGAAAAGTCATTGCCGATACTCCCCTGGGATGGCTACGTGAAAAATTTCGCCATCTCAGCCTGAAGACCCGGATTATCGGAGCCGGTATCGTGCCACTGCTAGTGATGGCAGGATCGGCCTGGTTGATGATGCAAGATCAATTCAGTCTGGCTTTTGCCGGAATGGGGCTGAGCGCCTGCCTGGCGGTCGGGATGGGGATGTGGTTGTATCACTGCATTCGCCAGCCGCTGGATACCATGATTCATCATCTGGAAAAGATGGCGCAGGGGGATTACACCACCCAAATCACGATTGAGCGGGATGATGAAATCGGGAAGCTGACTGAAGCGCTTAAATCCATGCAAATTCGTGCAGGAATCGATTTCACCGAAACCAAGCGGATGAATGTTGAAAATTTGCGCGTACGTAATGCGCTGGATATTGCTACTTCTGCAATCATGATTGCCAATAACAGTGGGATGATCATTTTCATGAACCGGATGGTGCGGGAAATCCTTGCCAAAGAGGAGGATGAAGCGGAAGTGCGCAAATCCCTGCAAAGCCGATTGAAAGCTCTGGCCAGTCAGCAGCAGATTGATAACGTCAGGATCGGAGAGCGGACGTATTCACTGGTATTGATGCCAGTTACCAGTGAATCCGGAGAACGAGTGGGTTCAGTAGTTGAGTGGCGTGATCGTACTCAGGAGTTAACGATTGAAAGGGAGATTATGGATATCGTTCAGGCAGGTGTGGCAGGGGATTTCAGCAAACGCCTGACCTTGATCGGCAAGGAGGGATTCTTCAGGCAACTGGCCGAAGGTATCAACCGGCTGATGGAAAGTACCTCCCAGGGATTGGATGAATTGGCATCTATACTGGAAGCCATGGCGGAAGGCGATTTGACCCAGAAAATTACCCGTGATTATCAGGGAATGCTGGGCAGATTGAAGGATGATTCGAATTCAACCGTCACTCAACTGACCGGCATTGTCGCCCAGATCAAGGAGGCGGTCGGTCTGATTGGCACCGCATCGAAAGAAATTGCCGATGGCAACACGGATCTTTCGCAGCGAACCGAGCAACAAGCCGCCAATCTGGAGAAGACAGCCGCCAGCATGGATGAATTGACTTCAACCGTGAAGCAGAATGCGAGCAATGCACACCAGGCCAACCAGCTTGCTGCCTCTGCTTCCAGTGTGGCGGTGAAGGGAGGACAGGTTGTCAGTGAAGTGGTGCAGACCATGAGCGAGATCAACGACAGTTCGAAGAAGATTGTTGACATCATCAGTGTGATCGATGGTATCGCTTTCCAGACCAATATTCTGGCGCTGAATGCAGCGGTGGAAGCCGCTCGTGCTGGCGAGCAGGGACGGGGGTTTGCGGTAGTTGCGACTGAAGTGCGCACGCTGGCGCAACGTTCAGCGGCTGCAGCCAAGGAAATCAAGGAGCTGATCAATAACTCGGTACTTAAGGTAGAAGATGGTACTCAGCAGGTGGATCAGGCTGGCAAGACGATGGAAGAAATCGTGCAATCGGTCAAACACGTGACTGACATCATGGGCGAGATTTCAGCCGCTTCTCAGGAGCAGAGTCAGGGTATCGAACAAGTGAATCAGGCAATTTCACAGATGGATGAAATCACGCAACAGAATGCGGCGCTGGTGGAACAGGCGGCGGCAGCTTCCGAATCGATGCGTGAGCAGGCGGAACAGTTATCGCGCGCTGTGGCTGTATTCAAACTAGAACAGAGCTCTTTATCCAGTCAGGCAAGTAATCAGCCATTCGTTGAACGACGTGGCCCTAACCGTGCAACCAACGTTGAGCGGCTATCTCGGATCAAAAAACCTCAGGCCGGAAACCAGAAAAAAGTGGCTGCCCAGGGCCATATTGCATCGATACCCACCGGCACGGGCGGGGAATGGGAAGAGTTCTGAAATAGAACACAACGCCCGTCTTGGCGAATATGAAGGTGAGGAAGCAATCTCCCTCCCGCTGTCTTTGCGAGGCGAATGGCTGAAACAATCTAGTAGCAAGGGGATAAGGGCACTGGAACACTACTGGCCGCATTGTATTCGCAGTCGCGATGACAAAATCACTTCGCAATGATAAGGGAAGAAAGAAATGATGCATGAACACAAAGCACCGTCTTTGCGAGCGCCGCAGCCCAGTGAACATAATTCACGCGAATATGCATTCTCTGCACGCGATTTCGAATGTATAAAGAAAATGATTTATGCGCGTGCTGGCATTGCGCTGGCCGAGAATCGTCAGGAGATGGTCTATACCCGTTTGTCGCGACGTTTGCGTGCAACCGGCCTGAAAAACTTCAGTGATTACCTGGAACAACTGGAAAGAGACAGCGAGGACGTGGAATGGGAATCCTTCGTTAATGCGCTGACAACCAATCTGACTGCTTTTTTTCGGGAAACACATCATTTTCCAATATTGGCTGAGCATGTCAAAACGCGGCAACCCGGACAGACCGTAAAGCTCTGGTGCAGTGCAGCTTCCACTGGGGAGGAGGCTTATTCGATGGCCATGACGATGGTGGAAACCTTTGGTTCCCTGAAGCCCCCCGTGCGTATCCTCGCCACCGATATTGATACCGAGGTGCTGGCTGCCGCACGTGAAGGTGTTTATTCTCTGGACAGACTGGAATCCATGTCACCTGAAAGAATCAGGCGGTTCTTTCTCAAAGGCAAGAACCATACTTCTGGATATGCCCGGGTCAGGCAGGAATTGCGCGACATGATTACTTTCAGACAGCTCAATCTGCTGGATGCCAGGTGGCCCATGCGCGGGCCATTCAATGCAATTTTCTGTCGTAATGTCATGATTTATTTCGACAAGCCGACGCAATACCAGATTTTGCAGAAATTTGTGCCTTTACTGAATCGTGATGGATTGCTGTTCATGGGCCATTCGGAGGTATTTCAACACGCTTCTGATCTGATCAAACTCATTGATAGAACTGTCTACAAGCCGGTTATCAAATAACAACAGAGCGGAGCTAGGGGTATGCATATCTTTGCAGCAAAAACAGATCCGATGAATTGCCACGCAACCCTATCCTGCCATGGTTGATCCTCAGTTTGCTTCAAATTTCTATTTTGATCAGCGTTTAAATATTGATGCGGTCAAGCTGTTACCCGGGGAGTACTTTGTAACCACCCGAGAGATGGTGTTGAGTACAGTACTGGGTTCCTGTGTTTCTGCTTGTATCTATGACCAGCAGAGCAGGATAGGTGGCATGAATCATTTTATGCTGCCAAGCAGTGAAAATAGCAGCGGATTCCCAATTGAATGTGCACGTTTTGGCGGTTATGCAATGGGTATCCTGATTCGGGAATTGCTTAAGAATGGTGCGCGCAAACAAAATCTGGTTGCCAAGGTATTTGGGGGTGGCAATGTTCAACCGGCCATGGTTACTTCGGCGATTGGCTCACAAAATGCCAGATTTGTAAAAAAATATCTGGCCGAGTACGAGATTCCCATTCTGGCGGGAGATCTGGAGGGGTTTTATCCACGCAAACTGCATTTTTTTCCCAAAAGTGGCCGGGTATTACTAAAGAAACTGCACGTATCGCATAACGATACCATTGCCAAGCGTGAGAAACATTACAGCCGGTTACTGCTATCCACAGTAAAACCGGGAATATAGACGAATTCTCCTGAATATTGAGGGGTACCCATGAAAAAAATCAGTGTGCTTGTTATCGATGATTCTGCCTTGATTCGTAAATTACTGGCCGAGATCATCAATAGCCAATCGGATATGGAAGTAATCGGGGCAGCACCGGATCCACTGGTAGCGCGTGAAATGATCCGGACATTGAATCCGGATGTGCTGACATTGGATGTGGAAATGCCCAAAATGGACGGGCTGGAATTTCTGGAAAAACTGATGCGGTTGCGGCCCATGCCGGTAGTGATGGTTTCTACGTTGACCGAATGTGGCTCGGAAACGACTTTCCGCGCACTTGAACTAGGCGCAATCGATTTTGTTGCCAAGCCCAAAATGGATATTCGCCATGGCCTCGAAGCTTATGGTAGCGAGATTGCCAGCAAAATTCGCATTGCCAGCACAGCACGTATCCGTCGCCTGGAGCCTGGCGCTGCTGCGAGTGGTAGAGCTTTACAGATTCCGCGCCATCATAGTATCTCAACCGAAAAGCTGATTATTATCGGTGCATCTACGGGCGGTACCGAAGCCATCAAGGATGTGCTGATTCATTTTCCGCCGGATTGTCCAGGTATTCTGATTGCCCAGCACATGCCGGAAGGATTTACCCGTTCTTTCGCTGAACGGCTGGATCGGCTCTGCAGAATCCGGGTAACGGAATCCGAAGGAGGGGAGCGTGTTTTACCGGGCCATGCCTATATTGCGCCGGGCCATTCTCATCTCCTGCTGAAAAAGAGTGGAGCCAATTATATTACCGAGCTGAGTCAGGCAGATCCGGTCAACCGCCATCGCCCATCCGTGGATGTACTGTTTCAGTCTGCTGCACAGTGCGCTGGGAAGAATGCGGTTGGTGTGATTCTGACAGGCATGGGCAAGGATGGTGCAGTAGGGATGCTGGCAATGCATCATGCAGGTGCCTATAACCTGGCACAGGATGAAGCCAGTTGCGTGGTGTTCGGTATGCCCCGGGAAGCAATTGCTGTTGGTGCGGCTGATGAAGTGGTGCCCTTGCAGGATATGGCCTCACACATCCTGGCAAAACTGACTGGTACAGTCAGGCAAGCTGTTCGTATCTGATGTTATTCAAGGTGTTTAGCTAAAAGAAAGTTTTTTATCTGTTTATACTAGCTCACCGAAACGTACATACAAGATAATCAATGGTAAGCCAATTATACTGCGCTCCGGCCCCTTACTAACGAGCGTTAGGCCACTTCTTACAACACGCCGAAACTGGGACCATACATGCTTCAAACCCTGATAGCCCCCATGGCAGCACACGTCGCACTCGCAGCCACCCTCTACTTTCTTCTTACTATTGCGCGGGCTCCGGTCGTATGGGGAATCGGCCGTGGTGCTGATGGCAGCAACCCTTGGGCAGCCTTGGAGCCTCGTATCAGCGCCAATTTGTCCAGCCAGTTTGAGTGGCCTGTTTTCTTTCATGTTGCTTGCTTGATATTTTTTCAAATACAGCCGGACCTTATTGCTGTTGTACTTGCATGGATCTTTGTTGGTGGCAGAGTGCTACACAGTGCTGTCCAAATCTTCACCCGCAATATTCGGCTCAGAGGCATCGTATTTACGGTCAACTTCATTGCCGTTCTCGGCCTCTGGCTCGTTGCCGTTCTGACTGTTGGCAACGGGTCGGTGATCTAACAACTCATTCCAGCCATGATGATCAGCGTAGTATTCCTTATACTTATTTTCAATAAATTCAGTGAACCCTTGCTCCAGTGACCAGTGGGAAAAATGCATCCCCATGACTACCAGCTGAGTAGTGAGCAGAAAAGACAGAAATAATTTAACTCTGACTAACATGGAATGGTACAGTGGCCGAAGTATCTGGCTATGCGTTTGCTGCTGCAAATTCCAGAACCTGTTTATCACGCCCGATACCGGCAACGGCAATGGTTACTCCATTTTTCTGATAACGCACCAGACAGTCACGAGCGGCTATATCACCGTCGATTTCAATCGCATCCCATGATTGGGCATGGCCAGCGTAATTGATAGTCAGGTCGTAATGTACGCTCCAGAAAAATGGCACGTCCTGAAATTTTTTGTTGGCACCCAGTAGATTTTCAGCCGTCACTTGTCCTTGTCGTTCTGCCACCACCCAATGTTCGATACGTAACGCCTGACCGCTTGCTTTATCGCGCCAGCGGGCCACATCACCTGCGGCATAAATTCCCGGCACGTTGGTTTGCAGATACTCGTCCACCAGGATACCTTTGTCAACGTTGAGGCCGGCTGATTCAGCTAGTGTGGTACGTGGTCGCACACCCACACCAAGAATAACGAGATCGGCAGTCAGCTTGTCGCCATTACTTAATGCCACTGATTCAGGTTCAATGGTCGTCAGAGATGTTTCCGTGTGAAATGTCACACCGTGTGCTTCATGCAGGCTGCGGATGAAATTACCCAGCTCGGAACCCAGTACATTTTGCAGCGGACTCTGATCGCGTGACACGACATGCACGGCGAGCCCGCGTGCGCGCAAAGCGGCGGCCACTTCCAGACCAATGAATCCTGAGCCAAGTACTACGACTGTCCTGGCGTTTTTTGCATATTCAATGATGCGACGGCTATCGGAAAAAGAACGCAGGGTAAATACATGTGCGCCGTCCTGACCGGGAATGGGTAGCCGGATGGGCTCCGCTCCGGTGGCCAGGACAAGACGATCGAATGAAATACTGCGATCATCTTTTGTAGTTATCTGATGGTTGGCGGTATCAATATGTTGCACTACGGTACCGAGTTGCAGATCAATGTGATTGTCTTTATAGAAGCCATCAGGTCGCAAAGGCATCCATTCTTCAGGCGCCGTACCGGCCAAATAATCTTTGGACAAATTAGGACGGTCACAAGGTGCATCGGTATCCTCACTTAGTATAGTGAGGTGCCCCTGATAGCCGCGTCGTCGCAACATTTCAGCACAGGCAAATCCTGCTGCACCACCTCCCACAATGACAATGTTTTTAGGTTGATCAGCTGCTGCAATTATCGGTTCGGGTTGTGGTGCAGGAGAGATTATATTACGAACAAAAATACGCTCCCCATCGCGCTCGACTTTCCAGCAAGGCAGTGGATCAAAAGCAGGTGCACCGAGTGCCTCGCCGCTACGCAGTGAAAAACAAGCGTGATGCCAAGGGCAACGTATTGTTGCACCGACAACCAGACCTTCTTCCAAAGGGCCACCGTAATGCGTGCAATGGGCGCCAATTGCCATGATTTCATTACCAGTACGTACCAGTATTATGGATTCATCTCCGACCTGACCGCGCAATAGCTGTTGATCACCAAAATCAGCCAAGGTAATCCCTTGGGTCAGATCGAATCCCATGTTTTCTGTTGTATCTGAAGACATCACAAGCCTCCTTTTAAAAGTGTGGATGTAAAACAACTCAGACAAGTATGGCACATGAGATCTAACAGGTAAAAAGGCGGATCGGAAAAAATCGAAGAGTAGGGCTGAATATTACTGGTAATTTAGGATTCCAGATCCCAGATCTTTACTGGTAGACAGTAATTTTAAAGAACGAGGATTGGTAACCATTTTTTCACACACTCGTCCATGTTGCCAAACCAGTATAATTAATGCTTTTTTAATTGCTCAAGAGGAATTCCGATGCATACCGGTACTACCCTTACCCAATTTATCATTGAAGATCAGCGCCACATTGCGGGTGCAAGCGGTGATTTCACCGCGCTACTGAACGATATCGTGACCGCCATCAAGACCATTTCCAACGCGGTAAACAAAGGTGCACTGATTGGTGTCATGGGGGCGCTGGATACGGAAAATGTCCAGGGTGAAACACAAAAGAAGCTGGATGTGATCACCAACGAAATTATGATTCGCCATAATGAATGGGCCGGTCATCTGGCAGGTATGGCTTCGGAAGAAATGGATGATGTTTATTTGATCCCGAACCGGTATCCACTTGGCAAGTATCTGCTGGTATTCGATCCGTTGGATGGCTCTAGCAACGTTGATATCAATATTTCGGTTGGGACCATTTTCTCGATTCTGCGCGCACCGGTACCCGGACAGGCTGCCAGTATGGAAGATTTTTTACAGCCTGGCACCAAGCAAGTCTGTGCCGGCTATGCCTTGTATGGTTCTTCCACCATGCTGGTGCTGACTACGGGTCATGGTGTCAACGGCTTTACACTGGATCGCGATATCGGTGAATTTGTACTGACCCATCCAGGCATGAAGATTCCTGCTGACACCAGGGAATTTGCTATTAACGCATCTAATCAGCGCTTCTGGGAGGAACCGGTGCAGCGGTACGTATCAGAATGCCTGGCAGGCAGTACTGGCCCGCGCAATCGTGATTTTAATATGCGTTGGGTGGCTTCGATGGTGGCGGAAGTGCATCGTATTCTTACCCGTGGTGGCATTTTTATGTATCCGCGCGACACCAAGGATCCAAGCAAACCTGGCCGATTACGCCTGATGTATGAAGCCAGCCCAATGAGTTTTATCGTTGAGCAGGCAGGTGGTTTGTCTACAACCGGCTACGAACGCATTCTGGATATCTCGCCAGAGAATTTGCACCAGCGCGTGCCCGTGATTCTGGGATCAAAGAACGAAGTTGAGGTGGTGCTGGGATATCACAAAGCCTGACAATACCTGATCGCCCGGGGGAAGCCTATATCTCGTCTTATCCCCGGTTGTGCGGCCGGGTATAATCGATCTCCGGCCCTTTCGGGACGATCCGGGTTGGATTGATCATCGAGTGACTGTAATAGTAGTGAGTTTTGATATGCTCGAAATTTGTGGTACTGGCGATACCTGGCATTTGGTATAACGCACGCAGGTAGTTGGATAAATTCGGATAATCCTCGATTCGCTGTTTGTTGAGTTTAAAATGGCTGTAATACACGCTGTCAAAGCGGATAAGGGTAGTGAATAGCCGCCAGTCGGCTTCGGTCAGCTGATCACCCGCGAGGTAGCGACATTTACTTAGTATGTTATCAATTTTATCCAGTCTGGCGAAAACCTGGTTGTAAGCCTTTTCATAAGCTGACTGCTCGGTGGCAAAACCGGCTCTGTAAACACCATTGTTGAAATCCCGGTACACCACTTCATTAATTGCATCAATTTCATTGCGTAACACCTCAGGATAAAAATCCAGATCATTGCCAGTTATTGCATCAAATGCGCTATTGAACATGCGGATGATTTCAGACGATTCATTGCTGACGATCATGTTGCGTTGCTTGTCCCATAATACCGGTACAGTAACCCGGCCAGTGTAATCCGGTTTGACGTGAATATAGAGCTGGTACAGATATTGAATATTTGCTATGGGATTGTCCTGGGAGACTTCACTGAATGTCCACCCATGTTTCAGCATCTTGGGGTCAACAACGGTAACGCCGATATGTTTTTCCAGATCTTTCAGGAGACGAAAAATCAGGGTGCGGTGCGCCCACGGGCAGGCCAACGATACGAATAAATGATAGCGTCCTGATTCAGCAGCAAAACCACCGTCTCCGGATAGGCCGGGTTGTCCATCTGCCGTGACCCAGTTGCGATATTGAGCATGCTCGCGCACAAATTCTCCATTTTCAGAGGTGTACCACTGGTCATGCCATGTGCCATCAATTAAAAGTCCCACTAATTATTTCTCCGGTTTGTTAGGAAACATTGCTTGCAGAGTGTGATCAAGTGAATACTTGCCTGCACCGTGCAGCAGGATACAAATGCTTATTACCATTAAGATAAGGGAGTATTCGTAGCCACTGTTTGTGATGAAGAAACCGTTTGTCCAATGTACAACAACCATCGCAACCAGCATGATCAGTGCGGTTCCCAACGCTGCCGGGCGAGTCAGCATACCCAGCAACAGTGCCAAGCCTCCAAAAAACTCGCCCGAACCTGCCAGCAATGCCATCAAATAACCCGGGCTGAGGCCGATTGAATCCATCCATTGGCCCGTGGCTTCCAGACCGGAACCACCAAACCAGCCAAACAGTTTCTGCACACCGTGTGCCATAAACGTTCCGCCCGTTGTTACACGCAGCAGCAGTATTGCCAAATCAGTTTTATCATGTGTTTTCAAGATGGCTGAAATCTTCATTTGCGATCTCCTGTTAGTTGTCTTGCTGTTAACTACTTCGATGCATTGCGATGGGCCTTTTGCCATGTGCTGGGAGTATTGTTATCGGGGCTGAGATTTAGCGCAGTGATTTGTAATGATAACAAGATAAGTCTTTTCAAGCGAATTGGTTATTAAGTGGCTGGTATGACTGCAATATAGCCGGTTTATTCATGCATCTTCTGGAAAATGCTGGAACGGTATTCGTTGTAGCATGGGTTTATGGTCATTTTCAGTAGCAGGCTTGATTGGATGTTGAGAATTCAAGATCTAACACAATTCAGCTGTTACCGAACGATTTTGCAGATTCAGCGACGTATACAATAATTTTGTACGCGGATTTTTCTTAACCATAAACTCTAATGGCCAATCTCATCCGGCCGCCCTTCGAGCCTGTACGGAGTTTCCGTACAGGCCTTTTTCATGCGGTACCCTACCGGACACAGCCACTGATTGCGCTGCTATTCATAGTGAGGGGTATTTACCATGGTATTCCTGCGGGTCTAGCTTTGCATCACACGACCTGAATTTCCTGCTTCATGTTGCGAGTCATGCGTAGTACATAGAACAATTCACTTTTATCCCAGGGGGTGAAGCGTGGCAGCTGAAAGAGGTCGCTATTCTGCCGGGCAGCTCCCCATGCTGTTGAAACGGCAGCTTCAAACCCGGCTTCTTTAATCATTTTTATGTGTGCAGGTAGATAGTCTTTTCCCGGCTTGCCATTTGGGTAGGCAAACAGGCGTACTGGCGCGCCAATGATTGCTTCAAGCCTTACCTTGCCTTCCGTTATTTCCATACGAGCAGTCGTATCATCAATGCTCGCAAGTATCGGATGGGTGACGGTGTGGCCGCCTATTTCCATTCCTGCATCGTGTAACCGTTTGACTTGTGCCGAAGTCATCATGAGATTATCTGGTAATTCGGCTGAAATAATGGTGCTAAGTTTTTCTACCTGAGAAGCCCTTGTTTCATGAGACAGATATTTCAGCTTGCCTATCAGAAAAGTTAAAGCTTTCCTCTTTTGTTCAAGCGTGGTAATTACATGAATACCCAGATTGATTGAACTTAGGTCAAGTTTATCCCCTTTGGCAAGGCGTACTGATTCGATGACAGTATCGTTCCACATTCTTCCGCCATCAAGAAAACCAGAAGCAACGAAAAAAGTGGCGGATACTCCATATTGCTGGAGAAGAGGGAGTGCTATTTCAGCATTATCTGCGTAGCCGTCGTCAAATGTGATACAGGCGGCACAACTGGGCAGGGTGCCGCTGCGCAACCTGTTTACTGCCTCGGATAAGGGCAGAACATTGAAGTTATTAACCAGGTAGTTCAAGCCTGTTTCAAACGTCTTTATCCCGCCGCTGCCAAGCAGAAGATCAGGTTCGGGTAAAACACGATGATGAATAACAATAGATAACTTTGCGTTTTTGCCGGCAGGTGAAAACAGTGAGGGCAGTATTTTCATGGGAAACGTATTTGTATTTTGGTCCAACCTCTTTGATAAGGGATCTCGGAATAAGCAAGGATACAGGCAATTCTGCTGTATGAGGTCAGTGTCAGCAGTCATTTTCCATGCTATTTAAGGGATTTACAGTATCTCGGGGGTCATTACGGCTCGCAGGATAATACTTTCTCGCTCATCTTTTTGCTTGCAACTGAACCACCAGACAGAGCCCTTTCGTACACTAAAACCCGTTTCATCCCCTTTTAACAGGAGAGAGGCTATTTCTCCCAGCGTTGGTTGATGCCCCACTACCAGTACAGTGCCTTCTGCCTCAGGCCAGGCAATTGCATTAAGCACTTTGTACGGAGTGGCACCAGTTCCTACTTGATCGCTAGTTTCAAAACGGGTAGTCAGTGCCGAGGCGGTTTGCTGGGTGCGTTTGGCCGGGCTGACTATGATGTGTGTATCTGGTGGCAATTTAGATTTCAGCCATCCAGCCATTTTTTGTGCCTGTTTCAAACCTTTTTCAGTTAATTCACGTGCTGCATCAGGAATACGATCTTCTGCTTCAGCATGGCGCCATAAAATCAGATCCAAGGTTACACTCCTTTTGAATAAACCAGCTCGGGTATTGTGTTGATTGAAATGATGTAAAGCCGACGGTATTGTCGTTATTTAATCGCATTCAGGTGATTTTTTCAAAAAGTGTGCCAGTGAGTGCGGTAAATCCCATGGCAAGTGCCCCCCAGAAAACCACGCGTGTAGCACCTTTCAATATACTTGCTCTTCCAAGATAAGCAGCCAGTGTGCCCAGGGCAGTCAAGGAAAGAAGGGAGGTGGCTGTCACAACAGGGATAATCTGTGATGCAGGAGCAATGATGGTTGCCAGGAGCGGCATGGATGCCCCGAGAGTAAACATGCCTGCCGAGGTGAGAGCGGCGAGAATAGGATTTGCATTGATGTGCTCATGCAGGCCCAATTCATCTCTGAGGTGAGCGCCCAGCGCATCATGTGCCATCAGCTGTCTGGCCACCTCCTTAGCCAGCTCGGGCTTAACACCTCTCCCGATGTAAATATCTGTCAGCTCCTGGATCTCATAATTGATATCCCGGATAAGATGATACTGTTCAAGTGCGATATCTGCTTTTTCTGTGTCTGCCTGGGAGCTTACAGAAACGTATTCTCCTGCAGCCATGGACATGGCGCCGGCAACGAGACCTGCTACGCCTGCCAGCAGAATATCCTCAGTACCCGCATGCGCAGATGCCACACCAATAATCAGGCTAGCTGTGGAAACGATACCATCGTTGGCGCCCAGTACCGCCGCCCGTAGCCAGCCGGTTCGATGCGAGTAGTGAGTGTTATCGTACGTCATAGCTATCTGTTTTGGTGATCTGAAATTAAAGCTTCCTTCAGAATGTTTTTTAGCCAGCGGGAGATATCAATCAGTTCCTGGTCACATACAGCGTGCGCCATCGGATATTCATGCCAGTCAACAGAGTAATGGTAATCGCGCAGCAACTGTAGCGAAGATCGAGCTAATTTAACAGGGACAACAGGATCATAACTGCCATGAGCCATGAATATGGGAGTCAATTGATTGGCTACATGTGCCTCCTGTCTGATCTCGTGAACAAGAGGAAGATATCCTGACAGAACCATAATGCCAGCCAGCTTGTCGGGGTGGCGCAAACCTACGTGCAGCGCCATAGCAGCGCCCTGCGAGAACCCGGCAAGGATAATGTGACTGGACGGAATACCTCTCTGGTTTTCATGTTCGATCAATGCTACGATTGCGCGTTGTGATCTGTACAACCCGGCTTTATCTTCCTGCTTAATAAAATCAGTGTGCTGGATGTCATACCACGCTCTCATTGTATGGCCACCATTGATGGTGACGGGTTGTAGAGGAGCATGCGGGAATAAAAAACGAATTGGGGTCGCTGGTAAATCAAGTGTTTGTACAACAGGTACAAAGTCATTGCCATCGGCCCCCAATCCGTGCATCCACAAGACGGTATATAAAGGATTCGATCCGGTTGCAATATCGATTGCGGAAAGCTGAAGCAGGCTGTCAGACATAGGGGTACGTGAAATTGACGTGGTTGGCTGGTAGCGATAAATTTATCGGGTTCAATATTATCATTGATGAGGAGGCGTATGAAACGCAGAGATTTTTTCAAGTTGGTTGGTACAGGCGCTGCAGCAGCTGTTTTGGCTCCGTCTGTTTCGCGAGCTTCCGCGTTACCGTTGAATCAGGCGAAATGGCGCGGCTATCAATTAACGTACCAGATTACTCTGCCCGCCGCAGGCAAGGTTGCAAAGCTATGGCTGCCGTTGCCGGATACAAATGATACGATTTATCAGTTTACACAAGGAAGTAATTGGAGCGGAAAAGCGACTGCTTCTGCATTTTATATGTTACCCGGTACCTCTTCCCCGGTATTTTTTGCAACCTGGCAAAAGGGTGAAGAACGGGCGGTCAAGGTGAGCAGTATTGTCAAAACAGCCTATCGCACTGCTGATCTGAGCTTTTACCAGGCTCCTGCCAAAGTTTCAATTCCCCAGAATATCAAACGCTATCTGCAGCCTACCAGCCAGATTCCATTGGATAATGCTGTAAAAAAAATGGCACATTCCGTGACTAGCCAGGCTAATGCCCATACTCCTTTGCAACAGGCGCGCGCCATTTATGACTGGATAATTAATAATGTTACCTATGACAACAGTGTGCGCGGGCAGGGCAGAGGGGATATACGGAGCATGCTATCCAGAGCAAGTCTTAGTGGAAAATGCGCGGACATCCATTCACTTTTTGTCGGGCTTGCACGCGCTTCCGGCATTCCAGCGAGAATCCAGTACGGGATCCGCATCGGTGAATCCTCTCTTAACAAAAATCTTGGGAAATCCGGTGATATCAGTACTTCCCAGCATTGTCAGGCAGAGTTTTATCTTTCCGGGTTTGGTTGGGTTCCAGTGGATCCGTCTGATGTGGCGAAAGTCATGGCACTGGAATCTCTACCGAACAACCATGACTCGATCAGTCAGCTAAGAGAAAAATTGTTTGGATCCTGGGAAATGAACTGGGTGGCGTTCAACGATGGTGAAAATGTGGATCTGGGCAAGGCATGTGCAGCCGGCAAGCTGCCATTCTTCCTCTATCCACATGCTGAAATTGACGGGCGACAACAAGATAGCCTGGAGCCGGAATCCTTTTCCTACAAAATTACTTCGGCAACGCTGGTGGGTACCGGCGCCAAACTGTAACTCGGTTATAGCCTGATAATTACCCTGCAAGGAGGGCGTTTATCAGGCATCGGTAAGCAATGGCTGTGCTACTGAACTTGGAAAAAGAACATGGCTGGCAGCTGTTTATACAGCAAGAGTAGCTTCTTCTGAGTCACTGCTGTACGCATAACCTCACTTTTGTGAGATTTTTACGCAATATGTAGAGTATCGCCGCATAGCATCAGTTAGTCATTTGAAAAACGTCCTTCTGTTACTTCACGAATAATTCCTGCGCGAATCGTAAAATCACCAAAATGCTCGTCAGGCAATCGTTCTGTCGCATAGTGACGAAGTACTTCATCAAGCGCTTCAAGAATTGCGGCCTCGCCGATATTTTCACGATAAAGGCGATTGAGGCGCTGGCCGTGAAAACCGCCACCCAGATAAAGATTGTATTTACCCGGTGCGCGGCCGGTAAGTCCAATTTCCGCAATGAAAGGGCGGCTGCACCCGTTAGGACATCCTGTCATTCTGAGCGTAATTGGCTCATCTTGCAGATTGTACCGAGTGAGAATTCCTTCAATCTTCGTAATCAAAGTAGGCAGATAACGTTCACTGTCTGCCATTGCCAAGCCACAGGTTGGAAAAGCGACACACGCCATCGAATTCAGACGCAGCACGCTGTGTTCATTAAAAGCAATCAGTCCCGATCCCACCAGTAATGCATCTATCTTCGGTTTGTCGGCAGTGGCAACGTTGGCAATCATGAGATTTTGATTGGGAGTCAGGCGAAAGTGCCCTTTGTGAACATGTGCAATCCGTGCAATTTTGTCGAGCGTATCGCGGTTGAGCCGGCCGTTCTCAACAAACAACGTGAAATGATGATAGCCATCATCCGATTCTACCCAACCATAGATATCTGCATTGGATGTGAAGTGGTAAGGGCGGGCGGGTTCGAGCAATCCGGCACGATCTTCAATTGCCAGTTTGATCCAGTCCAGTCCTTTATCATCGATTGTGTATTTAAAGCGTGCACGTGACCGGTCAGCGCGATTGCCATAGTCGCGCTGAACTCCCATGACAGCTTCGGTAACAGAAATAAGTCTGTCTGGCGTAATGAAGCCAATAACTGATGCGGTGCGCGGATAGGTATGCGGTACCTTGTCGGTACGCCCCATTCCACCGCCGATTGCTATATTGAATCCCGCTATTTTTCCATCTTTACCCGCGATTGCGATATAACCCAGATCCTGAGCATAAATATCAATATCATTATTGGGCGGGATCACAAATCCAATCTTGAACTTACGGGGCATATAGGTTCGCCCGTAGAATGGTTCTTCCGGTTCAGATGAAGCAATACGTTCTTCACCATACCAGATTTCATGATAGCCCTTGGTCTTGGGAATGACATGATCACTTACTGTTTTTGCCAGTGCTGCCAGTTCTGCCTGCAGAGCCGGAAATTGAGGATTAACCGTAGCCATTACACCGCGTGAATCATCTCCGCATGCAGCAACTGTATCGAGCAATACTTCATGAAGACCACGAATAACCGGAACAATATTGTGCTTGAGCACCCAATGAAACTGGAAAGTCTGTCTGGTGGTCATGCGTAACGTTTCATTACCGTGCGCACAGGCAAGCTCTGAAATCTTCAGCCAGCGTTCGGTTGTGCAGATACCCCCCGGCAAACGCACACGGATCATGAACTGAAAAGCGGGTTCCAGTTTTTGGCGACGGCGTTCATCACGAACATCCCGGTCATCTTGTTGATAAATACCGTGAAACTTCATCAGTTTGATATCGTCGCCTGGTACAGCAGATGTAATACGGTCAAGTAGTCCAAGTGCGATTGTGCCACGCAGGTATTCACTTCCAGCCTTCAGTGCCTCATCCGGGCTTAGGCGCTCAAGTGGTTGGGAAATATCGCAGCTGCGATCAGTGGGAGGGAGTGTGTCTGCCATTTCTATTCTCAATAAACGTCGCGCTGATAGCGCCCATCGCGTTGCAGGTTGCGAAGATACTCTTCTGCTTCTTCGCGCTGAACGCTTGCTTGTTCTTCGATTACGGTGACCAATGTATTGTGGACATCAGGCGCTAGGCGTAACGCATCTCCACATATATAAATATGTGCACCTTCTTCCAACCAGGCATAGACATCGTGTGCATGTTCATGAATGCGGTGCTGAACATAAGTTTTCTCTGCGTTATCTCGTGAGAAAGCGACATCCATTTTTGTCAGAATGCTATTTTTTAACCAGTCCTGCCACTCGGTCTGATAAAGAAAATCCACACGGAAATTGCGTTCTCCAAAAAATAACCATGAACGGCCACCGCCATTTGCTTCGCGTTCTTGCATAAAGGCACGGTAAGGTGCCACACCGGTACCAGCGCCGATCATGATGATGGGTTCGCCATTGGGTGGCAGGCGAAAGTATGGATTGCTCTGAATGTAGACCGGTAATATGGAATCAGCGTTTGCACGATCAGCAAGGTGGCTGGATGCAACACCTGAACGAATTTCTCCATGCAGCTTATAACGTACTGGTGCGACAGTGATATGTGCCTCATCAGGGCAAATCGCCAGGCTGGAGGAAATAGAGTAGAGGCGCGGTTGCAGAGGGCGCAACCCGTCGATAAAACGCTGTGGATCAAGACCTTTGAGCGGAAAAGCGCGAATAATATCAATAATATGATGCTCATGAAGGAATGCCGCACGTTCGACATTATCCATTGCAGTAAAAATATCGGTTGTGCCAGTCAATTCCCCCCAGTGATCAAGAAAACGCAGTGTTGCTGTGGTAATTTCGAATAATTTGCTAAGCGCTTCAAAGAGTGTTGTTACCTGACCCTTTACGGTCAGCGATGTGCCTGGATTCATGTCGAGCGTGGTCAGTAGTGCCTCAACCATCACAGGATCGTTGTTCGCCACGATGCCCAACGCATCGCCCGGCTCATAGGTTAAAGCGGAATCAGCAAGTGATATTTCGATGTGGTGTGTTTCCCGGGTAGAGCCGCGACCCGAGAGAACAATGTTGTCAATGACAGTTGCAGGGAAGGGGTTTCGTTTACCGTAAGCTGAATTATCAGCTTGCTGAGTACTTCCTGTTGTCTCTAGTTGTGATGCGGCGGATGATGTCGCCGCTCTTTTCTCGGCGGTGAGTAGCGCCAGTATATTGCTACTCCATGCAGCAGCCAGTTCTTCATAATCCACATCACAGTCAATGCGTGGCTGCAGCCGTTTTGCGCCCAGTTCCTCGAAACGCTCATCAAGACGTTTGCCGGCGCCACAAAAATGTTCATAGCTCATGTCGCCCAGCGCAAGTATGGCGTAACGTAGTTCAGGTAGTGCTGGCGCCTTGCGGCTTTCGATTAATTCAAAAAACTCCATTCCAGACTGAGGTGGGTCTCCTTCTCCATGGGTGGAGGTGATGATCAGAAGATCCTGCTCTTCTTTGAGTTTGCGAACTTTGTAATCAGCTATGTCAACCAATGTCGGGTTGAGTCCTTGTTCAATAGCCAGTGCTGCCAAACGGATTGCCAGTTCGGTGCTGTTACCGGTTTCACTGATATGAAGGATTGTAAGTGAACGAGCTGCAACTGGTTCTGCTTGTACTACTGCTGCGGAAATACGTGTATCTGGAGATTGAGCCGCAGTAGTACCCTTGTGTAACAAGGCTGACCCAATGCCAGCAAAGTAACCGCTGATCCAATACGCATGTTCAGGTGTAAGAGAAGAGCTTAGTGCTTCGACAAGACGCCACTGTTCTGCAGTCAGAGCGGCTCCTGAGAATTGTGATACCGTCATTTTATTTTATATTTTGGAAGTTTTTCACACGTAGAAATACGTAGAAATGAGATATCCAGCTGGTGGTTGAAATTTTGTAGATATGGCAAATCAATTAAAAACCCGTTTACGCCTGTTTCAGCTTTGCTGTTACAGCACTCTTTAAATAAAGAGTGCAAGCATAGCAACTATTTTTATAATTCAAAAGAATATTAAATTAATTATATATCGTATTTTGTTATATGAAGTATATCTGGATGGCCAAAGAAATTAATAATACTAATTAATTATAAAATAATAGGGAGCGTGAGCTATCCTGGCTCCCGGTCGGAAATTTATTCTTTTATGGTGCTAGTGCTCGCTTATTCAGCTTTATTGTTGCGGGTGTTGCAGGCTGTCAGGCGGAACGTGTATTTCAGCAATATTTATGTTGTGGTGCCGCCTCTAATTTCCGAAGAATATACTGAAATTTTAAGGGGCGGAGTCTACCAGAAAGCGTTCTAGTCATCAATCCGGACAGGGTGGGAGCCTTTTTGTCTATGCCAATTGTTACTACCAATAGCAGTTAGTTTTCAGGATTTCTGAGCAGCCTATTGATCGTTTCTGTATCAAGATGTGTCGCAAACATCTCAATAAAATCGTAAATGTAGTGGCGGATGTAGCTGTTGCGACAGATACCGATGCGAGTAGTACTGGGTTCAAACAGATGTGCGGCATCAATGGCCCGCAACTTTTTATCGCGAGCCGGATCAAAGGCCATCTTTGCCAGAATGCCTACGCCCAAACCGATTTCTACATAGGTTTTGATTACATCCGCGTCAAGTGCTGTCAGTACCACGTTGGGCTTTAGTCCTCTGGATTCAAATGCCTGATTGATTTTGGATCGACCGGTAAAAGCAAAATCGTAGGTAATGATTGTGTATTGAGCGATGGATTCAAGCGTTAACTCCTTAAGTTGGAGTAGTGGATGCCGAGGTGGAACGACGACACAACGATTCCATTCATAACAAGGCAACATAACGAGTTCGTCGAATAATTCGATGGCTTCGGTTGCGATAGCCAAATCGGCTTCACCAGATGAAACCCAGGTGGATATTTCTATAGGGCTTCCCTGTCGCAAGGATAATCTGATTTTTGGGTGGCGTTCGATAAAGCGCTTGATTACAGGAGGGAGCACATACCGTGCTTGTGTGTGAGTAGTCGCAATAACAAATGTACCGCTCTCCTTATCATTAAATTCATTTCCAATTTTTTTCAGGTTATCTGCGTCCTGCAGCATTCGTTGGGCAGTTTCCAGGATCGCAAGCCCTGGCTGAGTGATACTGGTAAGACGTTTACCGTGGCGTGTAAAAATCTCGACCCCCAACTCTTGTTCCAATAGCTGGATTTGTCGACTGACCCCAGGTTGTGAAGTATGCAGAGCATTCGCAGCCTTGGATAAATTCAGCTTTTGTTTTGCAATTTCACGAAGGTATCTCAATTGCTGGAGTTTCATTTATATAACAAACTATAATATATAATTAATTTAATATTCTTTTATATTATAAATATTATTGTTATGCTTGCATATATGTTTAAAGTGCAATGTAAAAATGAGGTCATTTGTGTTGTGTATCATTCGAAGCTATGACAAGTGTAGCGTAGCGTAAGGATTCACATCGGGTTGGCGTGCTTATATAGATTTTTTATGGATATGTATTTGTCAGGTAAAATAACGCTTTATTAATATGGATGAGCAAACATTGCAACAGAAGGTTGAGCAGTTACACAGTTTGTTAGGTAATATCCAGCGGGATTATTCTCCCGCTGTATTTGCCAACAGTTTTGGTGCTGAAGATATGGTATTGACTGATGTAATCGCTCGCCATCATCCGGAAATTGGCATATTTACGCTTGATACCGGACGTCTTCCACAGGAAACTTATGATCTGATACAAAAGACGAAGGAGCGTTATGGTGTTTCCATCCATGCTTATTTTCCTGATTCATCGTCTGTTGAGAACTATGTGACGCAATATGGCCCAAATGGGTTTTATGAAAGTATCGATCTGCGAAAACGTTGTTGCTATATACGAAAAGTTGAACCGCTAAAGCGTGCTTTGGCTGGAAAGCGTGCCTGGATTACAGGAATGCGTCGCGAGCAATCAACCACTCGGGAGGAGCTGAAGTTATCAGTATTTGATAACATTCACGGTATACATAAATTTAATCCCTTGTGCGACTGGACTGAGAAGGATGTATGGAACTATATAAAGCAGCACAATATTCCCTACAATGCGTTGCATGACCAATTTTATCCCAGCATCGGCTGTGCTCCATGTACTCGGGCAATAACTCCCGGGGAAGATATTCGATCCGGGCGTTGGTGGTGGGAAAACCCAGACTCTAAAGAATGTGGTTTACATACTACAAAAGCAGAAACATAAGTTAATGTTCTTAAATCAAAATAAAATGAATCAACAGTCATATTTTACACATTTGGATGCCTTGGAAAGCGAGGCTATCCATATCATGCGAGAAGTTGCGGCAGAGTGTGCCAATCCGGTACTGTTGTTTTCAGGGGGCAAGGATTCGGTTGTTTTGCTGAGACTGGCTGAAAAAGCCTTTCGCCCGAGCCATTTTCCTTTTCCGTTGATGCATATCGATACGGGCCATAATTTTCCGGAAGTAATTGAATTTCGGGATTATCGGGCCAAACAATTGGGAGAACGCCTGATTGTACGCAGCATGGAGGATTCTATTCAGCGTGGCAGGGTCATATTGCGATCCAAAAACCAAAGCCGCAATCCTTTTCAGGCAGTTACTTTACTGGACGCCATTTCAGAATTCGGGTTTGATGCCTGCATTGGCGGTGCTCGCAGAGATGAGGAAAAAGCACGTGCGAAAGAACGTATTTTTTCGTTTCGGGATGAGTTCGGTCAATGGGATCCAAAGAATCAGCGCCCAGAATTATGGAGTCTCTATAATGCGCGAACTCACCCTGGAGAAAACATCAGGGTTTTCCCTATCAGTAACTGGACAGAATTGGATATATGGCAATATATCGGCCGGGAACAGCTGGAAATTCCATCTATCTACTATGCTCATGAGAGAGATGTAATTGTGCGGAATAGTAGTCTGCTGCCGGTGTCGTACCTGGTTCAGCCCGAGGCGGGGGAAAGTGTACAACATATGATGGTGCGATTCCGTACGGTTGGTGATATGAGCTGTACCTGTCCGGTCGCTTCTCAGGCCAGGGGTGTCGAGGAAATCATCGTGGAAACAGCATTAACACGAATTACTGAGCGCGGGGCAACACGTATGGATGATCGCACTTCTGAGGCATCAATGGAGTTGCGTAAACGGGAAGGTTATTTCTAGGACAGTGTTCTGAAATAACACCCGGTTTTAATTTTTTATCTTCATAGGTTTTTCTAGGACATGGCTGCTGTTGAAAATATTGAACCCGATCATGCCGAGCTGCTGCGATTTATTAGTGCAGGCAGTGTAGATGATGGTAAAAGCACGCTGATAGGTCGTTTGCTGCATGATTCAAAATCCATCTTCGAAGATCAGTTGAGTGCTGTTACCAAAACCTCTAACAAACGCGGGATGGAAAAAATTGATCTCTCGCTTTTTACTGACGGATTGCAAGCAGAGCGGGAGCAGGGAATCACTATTGATGTGGCGTATCGTTATTTCAATACACCCAGGCGCAAGTTTATTATTGCGGACACACCAGGCCATGAGCAATATACGCGTAATATGGTAACGGGTGCTTCTACTGCCAATCTTGCAATTGTTCTTATCGATGCGCGCAAGGGAGTTTTGACACAATCCCGGCGGCACGCCTACCTTGCCAGTCTGGTTGGCATTCCTCATCTGGTTGTGGCAATTAATAAAATGGATCTGGTTGGCTATTCCCAGGAAATCTTCAAGCAGATTTGTGCTGAATTTGCTGTGTTTTTACAAGGGCTGGGGTTTCGTTCCATTGAATATATACCAATATCTGCGCTACTTGGAGATATGGTCGTGGAACGTGGTGACAACCTTGACTGGTATTCGGGCAAGCCATTATTGGATTATCTGGAATCCATTAATATAGAACACGATATCAACGTACTGGATTTTCGCTTTCCGGTACAGTGGGTATGTCGTCCGCAAACGGAAGAAATGCATGATTTCCGTGGGTATACGGGTCGAATCGAATCCGGAACAATACGCGTGGGGGATGCAGTAACAGTATTACCATCCGGATTAACATCCCGCATCAAAGAAATTCTTTTATATAACGACAGCTTTGAAACCGCTTTTGCGCCACAATCCGTCATCTTGACCATTGAAGATCATCTGGATATCTCGCGTGGAGATATGCTAATCAATGGTGGAGAGCCGCCTCAAGTTACCAGGGAGTTTGATGCCATGCTCTGCTGGTTATCCGAACAAGCATTTGACCCCGATCGTAAATATATTATCAAGCATACCACTCGTATCGTTAAAGGATTAATCACCCGAATTGACTATCGAGTTGATATAAATACAATGCATCAAGAGCCAGTTAACATTTTGACAATGAATGATATTGCTAGAATTGGAATGAAGGTACAGCAACCACTCGTCATTGATGCATATGCCAAAAATCGGGGAACCGGTTGTTTTATTCTGATTGATGAAGTCAGCAATAATACTGTGGCAGCCGGCATGATTTGTATCCGAGAAAGCTGATTACATTTTCTAAACCGAAAATTATTCCAGTCAATAAATACCTGCCATCTGTTTATTCCTATTTTTGTATTAGAAAAATATCCTGGATATTTGACTAAAATATATGATTGATTCTCAATCAATGCACAATTATTCCTCAATAATATCTGACCCCAGGCTTGTCCTTGAATTTGGCATGTCCTTTCCGGAACTGTATGAACGAGTTGGCCTGGTTAAACTGGATCAGATATTCCTGAGTTTTCTTGGAGAAGGTGATCCCAGATTATGTGATCGGCTGATTCAGGCACGAAAGCATCCAGGGCAACTGTCACCCAAGGATGAATCCGCTTTGCTGATTGAAGTGGCTCCCTGGCTGGAAGACTTTGTTGCGATATTGTTTGGCATTAAAAGTGAGGTTAACACCTTAGCTGCGCGACATCATGAACTGGCCCCCCTTTATTTCTGTAAACGTCAGTTTGTACAGCGGCGTGCCAAAACCAAGGTGAGTGATGAGATATTGCAAACACTGAATGGCCTGGAGCTGGAACGAAAGTTGGTGGAAGAATTTGGCCAGCCTTTTTCGGAGCTTATTTTTGCATCTCATGTTGCTCACTGGATGACGGATGAAGCAAATTATTCGGTACAGCTTGAGCTTGCGTTGCATTATGCCGCTTGGGCGTTGCGTACATCTGCAGGGCAAGTGCATACTCATCAGGGTATTTTATTCAAATCTCCACGTAAACTGGATCCGAAACATCTGCTGTCATTGGAGAGTGATGATTGCAATGGATATATGATGCACCGTCTTGATCATGTTCGGTATCGTGAAGGTTTTTCACTGACAGATCATGGAACCGATTTGACAGGCGCTCTGGATGAGGCGAACTATTGTATCTGGTGTCACGAACAAGGCAAGGATTCCTGTTCAAAAGGATTCTTGCAAAAATCAAAAGAAATTCCAGAAGTAAAAACCTTTAAAAGAAATGATCTGGGGGTGTTACTTGCCGGCTGTCCGCTGGAAGAGCGTATTTCAGAATTTCACAAGCTTAAAACCCAGGGGGTTGCGATTGGCAGTTTGGCCATGATCGTGCTGGACAATCCGATGTGTGCAGGAACCGGGCACCGTATCTGTAACGATTGCATGAAATCATGCATTTATCAGAAACAGGATCCCGTCAATATTCCCCAGGCTGAAACACGCACACTTAAGGATGTACTCGAATTACCTTGGGGATTTGAGATTTACAGCTTGCTAACGCGCTGGAATCCGCTTAATTTGCACAGACCCTATCCCAAAGCGGCAACAGGCAAGAAAGTGCTGGTGGTTGGTATGGGGCCGGCAGGCTACACATTGTCACATCATCTTATGAATGATGGCCATACCGTAGTGGGTGTGGATGGATTAAAAATAGAGCCTTTATCAGCCAATATCTCTGGAATAGATATAAAAGGCGAGCGTAATTCTTTTATGCCGATTTACGATGTCAAGCAGTTAAGCGAAGATCTAGATGAACGATTGCCTGCCGGGTTTGGTGGTGTAGCTGAATATGGTATTACAGTACGTTGGGATAAGAATTTCCTTAAACTGATCCGTTTATTACTGGAACGTCGTTCGGAATTTGCTCTTTTCGGTGGTGTGCGCTTTGGAGGCACGCTGACTGTCGATGATGCATGGCAGCTAGGATTTGATCATATTGCACTAGCAGCAGGCGCTGGACGTCCAACTATTTTGAATATACCCAACGGATTAGCTCGAGGCGTGCGAGCTGCATCTGACTTCCTGATGGCGCTTCAGCTAACGGGAGCTGCCCAGAGCAATTCTATCGCCAACATGCAGTTGCGTTTACCGGTGGTCGTGATAGGGGGTGGATTGACAGCAATCGATGCTGCAACAGAAGCGCTGGCTTATTACCCCATTCAGGTAGAAAAATTCCTGAAGCGCTATGAAATATTGGCAGCAGTACAAGGAGAGGCTGTAATACGCGCTAGTTGGGACATTGAAGAGTGTGAAATTGCTGAAGAATTTATGAGTCACGCACGAGCTATCCGTAATGAGAAAGCTCAGGCGGGACAGGAAAATCGCGAACCTCGTGTTGCGGCATTGCTGCAATCCTGGGGTGGCGCTATAGTTGCTTATCGAAAACGATTGATCGACAGTCCTTCCTATACGCTGAATCATGAAGAAGTAGAGAAAGCGTTGGAGGAGGGTATCTATTTTGCCGAAGGCCTGACTCCATTGAGGATTGATATTGATCAATGGGAGCATGTTCAATCTATCTGTTTTGTTGTTCAGGCAGTGGATGAGGAGGGTAATTGGTATAAAGTGAGGGAGGTAGTTCAACCTGCTCGAACAATATTGGTGGCAGCTGGAACCCAGCCGAATACTGTTCTGGCACGTGAAGACTCACAGTATTTCAAACTGAATGGACACTATTTTGCTTCTTATGATGAACAAGGTCAGCCTGTAGATGTCATTAAAGGTAATCCCAAGCCTGAGACGCCCGCGGTATTATTGAGCCACTCTAGTGATGGACGTTTCATCAGTTTCTTTGGTGACCTGCATCCATCTTATTCAGGTAATGTGGTTAAAGCAATGTCCAGTGCCAAACAAGGTTATCCAGTGGTCAGCCGAGTGCTTGCTCAGATTGATCCCGTATCAGTACAAACCGCTTCTCAATTTTTCATTGAAATTGGAGATGAGTTGCGCGCTACCGTGCATAAGGTGGAACGCCTGACACCAAACATCATAGAAGTTGTCGTTCATGCACCTTTGGCTGCTCGTCATTTTCGCCCTGGGCAATTTTATCGTTTTCAAAATTATGCTTCATTTGCAAGAAGTTCTGAGCACACTCGTTTGGCTATGGAAGGAATTGCCCTTACAGGCGCTTCAGTTGATACCTCGAAAGGTTTGGTATCATTGATCGCACTGGAAATGGGTGGATCTGCAAATTTGTGCTCGTTACTTCAACCTGGTGAGCCGGTTATTTTGATGGGGCCAACCGGAACACCAACGGAAATTGAATCCAATGAAACTGTTATATTGGTTGGTGGCGGGCTAGGTAATGCAGTATTGTTCTCGATTGGTGCTGCTGCCCGGGTTGCTGGTTGTAAAGTATTGTATTTTGCGGGCTACAAAAAATTGGCTGACCGCTACAAAGTGGCAGAAATAGAAGCGGCAGCCGATACCATTGTTTGGTGCAGTGACGAATCACCAGGATTCCAACCTTCTCGTCCAGGCGATTTGAGTTATGTGGGTAATATTGTGCAGGCAATGGTTGCTTATGCCAATGGTGAGCTGGGTCATACACCGATTTCCATGCAGGCTGCCGACCGTATTATAGCAATCGGCTCCGATCGCATGATGGCAGCAGTTGCTGCTGCACGGCATCAGCAACTGGCACCTTATCTTAAAGCCGGACACTTTGCAGTGGGATCGATTAATTCCCCGATGCAGTGCATGATGAAGGAAATCTGCGCGCAATGCCTGCAACCTCAAAAGAATCCCGAGACAGGCGAGATTTCATACGTTTTTTCCTGCTTTAATCAAGATCAGCCATTGGATCTGGTCGATTTCGGTGGATTAGCTTCACGTTTGCGCCTGAATAGTGTGCAGGAAAAACTGACAAGTCACTGGATTGGACATTGTTTGCAACACAGTAATAATCATGCATCTTAGTCAGATATCATGAATGCTGCCAAAATCAATCTGTTTTAAATTGATTTAGAATTTGGTATTAAATTGAATGAGTGTGATGGATTTTGCTGTGGTTGTCAGTACGACAATTTTTGATTAATGAATTAATAAAATAACAAGGGAGAACATCCATGCACATAGGCATACCTGCCGAAACGCGTGCAGGAGAAACACGCGTGGCGGCTACGCCAGAAACCGTCAAGAAATTGGTTGCCAAGGGACTGCATACTGTTCTGGTGCAGGCAGGAGCGGGCATAAACGCCAGCATCCCTGATTCCGCATACCAGGAAGCAGGTGCAGTAATCGTCTCCGGTGCTTCGCAGTTATATGAGCAATCCCAGATCATACTGAAGGTTCGGGGCCCTGAAGCCAGCGAACTGGTTCATATGAAAAAAGATGCGATACTGATTGGTTTGCTTGCACCTCATCTTGCAGAAGAAATTGAGATAGTAGCCCGGCATGGTGTCACTGCATTCGCGATGGAAAAACTACCCCGTATATCACGGGCCCAAAGTATGGATGTGCTGTCTTCTCAGGCCAATATTGGTGGTTACAAAGCAGTTATTCTGGCTGCTAATGTATACCAGAGATTTTTTCCCATGCTGATGACGGCAGCCGGTACGGTTAAAGCCGCACGTATGTTGATTCTAGGAGCTGGTGTGGCTGGGTTGCAGGCGATTGCAACAGCCAAACGCTTGGGTGCAGTGATTGAAGCATTTGATGTGAGGCCAGCAGTCAAAGAGCAGGTAGAAAGCTTGGGAGCTAAGTTTGTGGAAGTTCCATTGACGGATGAGGAAAAAGCTAAAGCAGAGACTGCTGGCGGATACGCGGCTGAAATGTCGGAGGATTACAAGCGTCGGCAGAGCAATCTGATTCATGAACGTGCCGCTGCTGCAGATATTATCATTACAACTGCTTTGATTCCGGGTCGCCCGGCTCCCATCCTGATTAGTGAAGAAACAGTCAAGGCGATGAAGCCCGGCTCGGTAATAGTGGATATGGCCGTTGAAGCAGGTGGAAATTGTTCGTTATCAGAGCTTGGCAAAACTGTAGTTAAACACGGCGTGCATTTGGTTGGCATAGCAAATCTCCCAGGATTGGTGGCGACAGACGCCAGTGCGTTATATGCACGTAATCTGTTAAATTTCCTAAATCTAATATTGGATACACAGACTGGCGAGCTTAAAATAGATCGCGAAGACGAGATTGTCAAAGGAAGCCTGGTCTGTACGGCTGGAGAAATTATAGGTAAATCATAAAAGTCGGTTGTATTGTTTACACATAAAATTTATGAATCTCTATGAGGAAAACACATGATTGGAGAAATTGATCCAACGATCATTAACCTGACAGTATTTGTCCTGGCAGTTTTTGTTGGCTACCATGTGGTGTGGAATGTGACACCTGCTCTTCATACCCCCTTGATGTCAGTAACAAATGCAATTTCCAGTATCATTCTGGTCGGAGCAATGTTGGCAGCGGGCTCAGCTGAAGCGGACTGGGGGGCGTGGTTAGGGGCTGCAGCCGTGGTCTTGGCATCCATCAATGTATTCGGTGGATTTCTCGTTACCCAGCGTATGCTGGAAATGTTTAAGAAAAAAGATAAAAAAGGACAAGCCTAAATGTCTGTTAACTTCATCGCGCTGGCCTATCTGGTAGCGGCTGTATTTTTTATTCTTTCACTCAAGGGATTAAGTTCGCCCACTGCTGCACGTCGTGGCAATCTACTTGGTATGTTGGGGATGGGTATTGCTGTAAGTACAACCCTGACCATTACTGGAAACTGGGTGCTGATTTTAAGCTGTATTGCTGTGGGTGCAATCATCGGTTCAATTGTGGCGCAGCGTATTCAGATGACTGCAATGCCTGAACTCATTGCGTTCATGCATTCGCTTGTTGGACTTGCTGCGGTATTTATTGCAATTGCCGCTGTCAATAATCCGGTTTCATTCGGTTTGCCGGAAATATTACCTGCTGGTAATAAACTTGAGCTTTTTCTGGGGACTTTCATCGGTGCCATGACATGGTCTGGATCCGTTATTGCTTTCCTTAAGTTATCCGGGCGCATGAGTGGCGCACCGATTATCTTTAGTGGCCAGCATATGGTTAATTTGTTGCTGGCAATTGTCATGATCAGTTTTGGCTTATGGTTTTTCTTTAGCGAAACAACGAACTGGACTGCATTTTCTACAATGACAGCGGTTGCCTTCCTGTTGGGTTTTCTCATTATTATTCCAATCGGTGGTGCAGACATGCCGGTTGTGATTTCCATGTTGAACTCATATTCGGGATGGGCTGCAGCAGGAATTGGTTTTTCGCTTGGGAATCCGATGTTGATTATCGCCGGATCTCTGGTAGGTAGCTCTGGCGCAATTCTCTCTTACATTATGTGTAAGGCCATGAACCGACCATTTCTTTCTGTGATTCTTGGTGGTTTTGGCAGTGATGGAGGAAGCCAGAGTACTAGCGATGGGGCACAGAAAACCTACCGTAGCGGTAGTGCAGATGATGCTGCATTTTTGTTGGGGAATTCGGACAGTGTTATTATCATTCCCGGATATGGACTGGCCGTGGCACGTGCTCAGCATGCCGTTAAAGAATTAGCATTGGCACTGCATAAAAAAGGAATCAATATTCGTTTTGCCATTCATCCTGTCGCAGGTCGTATGCCTGGCCATATGAATGTACTGCTTGCAGAGGCTGAGATTCCCTATGAGATGGTTCAGGAAATGGAAGAGATCAACAGTGATTTTCCGAATACCGATGTCGTACTGGTATTAGGCGCAAATGATGTAGTCAATCCGGCAGCAAATGTTCCAGGAAGTCCTATTTACGGAATGCCAATCCTGGAGGCATATAAGGCACGTACAGTAATGGTTGTCAAACGCAGTATGGCTGCTGGCTATGCGGGCTTGGACAATGATCTCTTTTATATGGATAAGACCATGATGGTATTTGGTGATGCCAAGAAAGTCGTGGAAGATATGGTTAAAGCACTTTAATTAAGTCGTAGTGTTATTACTCTAATAGCCCGATAGCTGTTTCTCAGATTTATTTCTGGAATCCAGCCACTCTCGGGCTGTTTTTTGTGCTGATGTAAGTTGTACTCTACTGAGTGAACGCATGGCTTTATCGCGTGCCAATGCTGCCTGCTCTATACCAGCTGCAGCAGCCAGATTGAACCATACATAACTTTTTTCACTATCCATTTCTACGCCTTGGCCAATTTGATAAAGCAGGCCGAGTTCATACTGCGCAAGAGGATGATTTTGTTCGGCAGCCAATATGAACCATTTTGAAGCTTCAGAGAAGTCTTGAAGTGTTCCTTTACCAGTCAGATATAGTAAACCTAGTTGATATTGGGCGTCAGCGCTGCCTTTTCTGGCTTTTTCAAGGAAAAGGCTAATCGTATAGAATCGATTGTCACTGAGGTTTGGTACAGAATGAGATTCTTCACTTCTGATCGATTCAAGATTAATTTTCTCTCCGCGCGCAATTGCCTCAGATAGCGTTGGTTTCGTTGATGCAATAACTGATGGAGATTGAGGAGAACTTCGAAGTAATTCTGCAGAAGACGCTTGTGGTTGAGATTGCAGGTCATTTCTTATGGATTCGTCAGTAGAAAACCCAATCCAGATTAATGTTCCCAGCAAAAATATACTACCGACACTTATTGCAGCCACAAAACAAGTATCATTATTTCGACCCCAGAAGCGTGCCTTGCAGTCACGACAGCGATAGGGAGAAAGTAACAAGTTTGAAGGAGTACGCTCACCTGGCCTGAAACGGGATTTATGCGTCCGGTTACTACCACACTGAGTACAATTAATAGTCATAATACTAAGTACTAAGTTAGAAATACAGATATTAATAAAATAGCAAGTTAGACTTGTATTCTATCAGCACATTTCTAATTTTGATCAGTAATAGACAATATGCAGACGATTGCATACAGAAGCAGCACTGGCTGAATCTAACTGGTTAGATTGGATCCAGCCACATATTCTTACCCTGATACAGGAGGTGTGTTGCTTCCGACTCTCGATGCCTTGTTGTTCTCAGTTATAAAACAACCCTGCAGACGCATATTTGACGGCAGGCCAGATGACAAGCTATTAAATCTGGCTCTGCAGCCAGTTCTGAAGGCCAATATTTTGAATTACGTCTTGCTGTGTTTCCAGCCAGTCGATATGCTCTTCTGTATCTTCCAGAATTTCTTTAAAAATTTCACGTGAGACATAATCCTGTGCTGTTTCACAAGCGGCTATCGCACTTATGAGAGTTTCCCGACCTGCACGCTCCAGCTCAAGATCACAAGTGATACATTCTTGTGCATTTTCACCGATCATTAATTTCCCAAGTTCTTGTAAATTAGGCAAGCCCTCAAGAAAAAGAATGCGCTCAATTAATTGATCTGCATGCTTCATTTCTTCAATAGATTCTTGGTATTCATACTCACCGAGCTTGTTAAATCCCCAGTTTTTATACATGCGAGCATGAAGAAAATATTGATTGATAGCAGTCAATTCGAGCTGTAGCTGACGATTTAACCAGCGAATTATATCGGCATTACCTTTCATGATTTTCTCTCTCCGGATGATTAGCCTGCAAGCTTCAGTAAGTCAGAAGGACTTCAGGAGGGTCTTGCAGTAGTTTGTTGAGAAAGCTCCTGGTTCAATACCTTATCCAAGGTTACCTTGGCGTGGCAAGCACAAATACCACATTGACCGGTAACGCCCAAGCAGCTCCTTAGATCACGCATCCTTACGGCACCTTGTTTTACGGCCTCGTGAATGTCGCGTTCAGTTATTCCCTTACATACGCAAATATACATGAAAGATAACTTTTGTCGAATAATTTTCAGAAAACACGGGGTATACTCAATTGATTACAGCTGCAACAACCCTAATCAGTAATGAGAATAATTCTTAAAATTATATTCATCTTTGAAAATTTTGCAACTGGTAATTTTTAATCCCCCTGCATAACTGTTCCTATTGGTCAAAGAACCCTTAAAATGGAGAGATATAAATATCTGATCAAATTTGCAAGATGTGGATGAGTTTTGAATTGATCGAGTTGGCACGTCGTTTGAAGCAAGATAGAGCATTGATGAAGATTGATAGGTTGGTTGACTGAAAACAGCTACGGTCGGGTTTAGGTGGTTTATATAAATGTAAATGGGATCAATCACCGCCAGTAGCGGGCAAGAATCATTTGATACCCTGATGATGCTTAAATATTAGGCATGAGAAAAAGTTATCCAGGCGCGCACTGTTGATCTTTTCGACTGTGGTGTACATGCTTAAAATGGGCTACCAATGGTGAGTGTTTCCCGGTGACTACCCGAAATAGGAAGCGGTTTACGCGTATTCTCCAAATGGAAAAAACCTGACGTCGATGGCATCTGTGACAACCACGGACATTACCGACCGCAAGGGCGTTATTGCTACATTGACGCCAGGCACACACCGACTGTCCAGCGTATTGAGCATCTTTGCGGATTCTGGCTACACAGCTCAACCACCTATCGAGGTAGTCAGGTTGTGTTTAGGTGAGGTGATCACGGTGCAGATTGCCAGGAGAAGTGAACCGCACACTTTTGTGGTCATTCTCAGGCGCTGGATTGTGGAATAAACTTTTTCATGGCTGGAAAAATACCGGCGATTATGGAAGAACTGCGAGCGCAAACTCAGTACCAGCTTGCAATTTATCCACCTGGCACTTTTAGCACTATTGCCCCAGAAGAGCATAAACAGGTTCTCATGACGTTTCCATAACCACTGGTTGCTCAGGCTTACAAAAACAAATCACTTTCAGCCCGACAAAAGCTGGCGAACAAACGCATCAGCAAAAAATACCAAATATCGTTGAGCGGTGTTTTAGCATCGCCAAACGCTTGTCCGGAATGAAACATGCCAGCTACTTCAGCACGATAAAAATCAACGCCCATATCATCATGAAATGTATTGGTATGAATCTGAAAAAAGTAGCTAACAAAATTTTTATTAATGATCCATCAGCAGGAGAAACCTGTCCTGTTACAGCATAAAGGGGATCCCCTGAAAAATGAGGAAAACTTCTCTTTTCCCCAGAATCAATCGGCAAAAACTACTTCAGCCAAATCTCTTTCCCCGCTCTTCTGTAGAATTTCAGGGGTATGCAGGGATCTTTTATATATTTGTGTAAAAATGTTGGCTATTCTGTAATGGGGATAGTAAAACTGTACTGCCAGGAGTGTGCGAGCAGCAAATAAAACATAGGGCGATGTGATTTTTATGATTTTTCATCGATAAATTGCTTTTGCTCAGTGAGCATAGCTTCAATGATGCTTTTATATTTATTTCTAATTTTGTATGAATCTACATTTATGTATTCCCGCCTTATTCTGGCCAGATAATTCGCAAGTAGATATTTACCGTCACCTGGAATTACCGGCATTGGAAACGATGCTTGCAAAAAGCTTCTGTACTGAAGATCCAGGACACACCGTAGAATCTTGGCTATGTGAGGTTTTTAATGTACAAAAACAGCATGACTGGCCCGTTGCTCCCATAGTGCTGCAGTTGGATAGAGGGTGCGCTGAATTTAGAGATAATTATTGGTTACGCGTTGACCCAGTTCATCTCCGGATTAAAAACAACCATATACTTTTGGGCGATAACCACATTTTGAATATTTCCCTAAAGGAGGCAATTTCATTTACCGATAGTATTAATGAGTTAATTTCAGATGATGGTTTGACCCTGCTGCCCCTTCATTCTGACCGCTGGTATCTGCAGTGTAGTGAAATACCTGAGCTGCAAACATTTCTCTTGAGTGAGGTGGTTGGTCAAAATATAAATAATCTTCTACCTCACGGGAATGATAATTCGATCTGGAACAGCAGAATCAATGAAATACAAATGCTTTTATATGAGCATCCGTTAAATCAGATAAGAGAAGCCCAGGGAGATCTGGTGGTCAATAGTGTATGGGCATGGGGAGGAGGCGTTATGCCCCAAAAAGTGCATACACCCTATACCAGAATTTGGAGCAATCACATCCTTGCTTTTGCTCTGGCAGAAATGGGAAAAATTGCGTGTCATAATTTGCCGGAAGATACCGGCGAGTTACTGCGATACTCTGATGATTCAGGTGAACAATTGGTATTTCTGGATAATCTCCATAAATACGCCAATTACAGGGATGCATTCAATTGGAGAAATGAATTGATGAAAATTGAGCAGAGCTGGTTCGCTCCATTACTTCAGGCATTGAAGAAAAAGCAAATAACACAGTTAAAGCTTACAGCTATCAGTGAACATTCGACCAGAAGTTTCACGTTGACACCTGGTAGCTTTTGGAAATTTTGGGCTTCAGTACGTCCGTTTGGATCTTATAGTTAGTTGTGGTCAGTTTGGGGAAATTAAATTTTTTTAACGAGACTTTCCTCATAGCTATGCATATCCACTCAAAAATCAATACGATTAAACCTTTTTTGCCGACGGCTGTAACAATGGTTGTTGCCGGTTTATTGATCACGCTGGATTATTCCATGCTCTCTATCGAGCCACATATCATTGTAGGGCTATGGGTAATTCTGGTAACAGCAATCCTAATTACAATTATTCAGATTGTGCATGCTGAAAAAATATTTTTAATACAATTTGCACAGTTGACTGCTCAAAAAGAACGTCTTGCCAATGAAATAAAATATCGAATCTGGGCCGAAAAAACTTCTTCGGAGAATAAAGCCAAGCTACAAATTGTAGATGAGAATTTTCCGGTCATGCTAGCTTACTTTAATCCGGAGCAGCAATGCCGCTATCACAATCGGGCTTTTCGTCAATGGTTTGGATTAAGGTCTGAACAAATAGAAAATCGATTTTTGCATGAGTTTCTCAGTGGATCATTTTATACCCATATCAAGCATGAAGTCGGACGCGTATTATCTGGCGAAACAGTACAAAGTCAACAAGTTCAGCTACTTATAAATCAATCTACCTGTTTGGTTACCGCCCATTTAATACCGCATTTCGATTCTGGCGGAAAGGTAATCGGGTTTTATACTCTTTATACACCTCGGTTTATGAAGAAAGATGAGCTGTCTCTGGAGGGTCTTAAAGAAAAATCTGTATCTGAGAATGAGCAATCGTGGAAAAGAAAGCTTACCCTCCACTCAGGTGGAGATGCAACACATCAACCGGCACAAGTATCTATAGACTCATCCAGCCGTATTATCCTGGCTATTGAGCAAGAGGAGTTCCGTCTTTTTTGTCAGAGAATACTGCCGGTTAAACCTAGTCAGAATGCTACAACCTACTACGAAATCCTTATTCGTATGGCAGAGGAAGAGTCTAATCTTATTCCCCCGGGCGCGTTTCTCCCGCTTGTCGAAAAACACAACCTGATGCCGCGTCTGGACGGATGGGTCGTGAAGAAAATTATCCAATACCTTTCAAAAAAGAATGTTAGTACTGAAATTTCATTTTGTATAAATTTATCTAACAGCACACTTAATGATCCGGCGTTTGCTGATCACGTT
The DNA here is from genome assembly GCF_009833115.1 of Nitrosomonas sp. GH22. NCBI lineage: Bacteria > Pseudomonadati > Pseudomonadota > Betaproteobacteria > Nitrosomonadales > Nitrosomonadaceae > Nitrosomonas > Nitrosomonas sp. GH22. The sequence continues at coordinate 154,719 of NZ_QRCA01000010.1, read as the reverse complement.
CAAGATCTCCTGAAGAACGCCAAAGTACCGCCTGATAAATTATGTTTTGAAATAGAAGCATTTGATGTTATAGCTAATTTGCAAAATACAGTATTATTCGTAAAGAAAATGCAGCAATTAGGGTGCCTGGTTTCATTATGCAGCTTCAATCATGACCGTACATCATTTGATTTGCTGAAGTACATCAGGGCAGATTTTTTGAAGATAGATGGCAGCATAGTTTGCAACATTTTACGTGATGCGGAAGATCTGAAAAAAATTGAAAATATCAACAAATTTGCGCGTGCTTTGAAGATCGGGACAATAGGAGAGCTGGTAGAAACACAAGCTATTCTGGAAAAACTCGCAGAAATTGGGATCGATTATGCTCAAGGATTTGCTGTTGGGCAGCCGCATCCGATTGAAACCATCAGTCGCTCCGCTATCAACTTACCATGAGTTGTAAGTATATTAATTACTGTGCCAACACTTGATATGCTTCCTGATATTTTTCTACTGTTTGTATGAGAATTTCAGCCGGGATAGCAGGAGCAGGTGGAGTTTTGTTCCAGCCAGTTTGTTCCAGCCAGTCGCGAATAAACTGTTTGTCATAACTTGGTGGGGTTTTACCAGGTTGATAGCCTTCAGCAGGCCAGAAACGAGAGGAGTCCGGGGTTAGTGCTTCATCGATCAGGTAAAGCTGATCGTTATCATCCAGGCCAAATTCAAACTTGGTATCAGCGATAATGATATTTCGTGTCAATGCATAGTCAGCTGCAGCACTGTAAAGCGCAATTGCATATTTGCTGACAACTGAAGCAAGCGGTGCTCCCAATATTTGTTCACAAGAAGCATATGAAATATTCTCATCATGTGATCCTGCTTCTGCCTTAGTTGATGGTGTAAAAATTGCACCATCAGGAATTTTGTCAGCCTCTCGTAACCCCTCAGGCAGGGTAACGCCACAAATGGTGCCGCTGTGCTGATAATCTCTCCAGCCAGAACCAGAAATATAACCGCGTACAATTGCCTCGACAGGGAGTGGCTTCAATTTTTTAACAACAAAAGCGCGGTCTGTAACCTGATCTCGCTCTCCAGGCAGAATAACGGATTCAGGTGGTATGTCGGTAAGGTGGTTGGGGATAATGTGAGCTAGTTTCTCGAACCAGAAACGGGAAATTTTTGTCAGAATCTTACCTTTTCCCGGGATCGGGGTCGGTAATATTACATCAAAAGCAGAAATGCGATCTGTCTGTATAATCAGTAGGTTATTTTCATCTACCACATAAATATCCCGTACCTTTCCCCGGTGTAGCAGGGGGAGGCTTGTTATATTGGTTTCAAACAGCGTCGCAGTTGTTGTCATAGTTGATTGATGGGGAGCTTATTTCTGGTGTGTTGTATTAGGATTGAAGATTATGCCTGATATGCTGAGCTTGCAGAAAAGCTTCTTCAGTTGAGTCTGCTAGTACAGTGAAATGCCCCATTTTCCTGCCTGGTTTTGCTTCACGTTTACCGTACAAATGCAGCTTGGCTTGTGAGTGACGTAATATCTGGTTCCAGGCAGGTTCATCATTTTGCCATAGGTCCCCGAGTATATTAATCATTACAGCAGCCTGTACCTGTTTTGTGCTGCCGTGTGGAAGCCCACACAATACGCGAACTTGTTGCTCAAATTGTGAGGTGATACAGGCATCAAGCGAATAATGTCCGCTGTTGTGCGGACGTGGTGCAATTTCATTAACCAGAACCTGATCATTATTCAGAACAAAGAATTCTACACACAGAACGCCAATATAATTCAGCCTTATAGCCACTTGTCTGGCAATTTCACAAGCTTCTTCAATAATCTTGTCAGATAACCCGGCTGGTACAATGCTTGTATCAAGGATACCTTTCACATGCCTGTTTTCCGGGACGGGAAAGAAAGTAATGCGATTGTGATTATCGCGAGCAAGGATAACGGAAATTTCATGGGCAAGCGGTAATCGTTTTTCCAGTACGCAGGGCCTGCTTCCCAAATCAGCAAATCGTTCCGGCAAAATATCCGTGTTTTCAATTTGAATTTGTCCCTTACCATCATAACCAAATTGACTGATTTTAAGTATACAGGGGAATAAGGATGCATCAATTTTCCGGGATATATCTTTTTCGCTACGAATAGCGACGAAAGGCACAACTGGAAAACCGTTTTCCATAAGAAATTGTTTCTCAAGGATACGGTTCTGTGCGATTGAGACACTTTCGGCATTAGGGCTGACTATGCAGCGTTGCGCCAGATAGCATAGTGCCTGAGCGGGGACATTTTCAAATTCGATAGTGACCGCGGCACAAGTCGATCCTAATTCATCCAGCGCCCGATAATCCAGATAATCTGCTTGCAGATGGCGTTCGGCAATGTTCGCGGCAGGACTTTCTGCGGCCGGATCAAGTACAGTTACCCGGTAACCCATTTGTTGTGCTGCCATGGTGAACATTCTTCCCAGTTGACCGCCACCCAGCATGCCCAGCATGGTGCCTGGTCTTATATACATGATTCAGGGAGAGTCATTGCAGCAACGGAATCCGCCTGATCCTTGCGAAACTGATCAAGTTTCTCGGCCAACACGGTATCTTTCCCGGCCAGCATGGCAACAGCAAACAGCGCAGCATTCACCGCCCCGGCTTCGCCGATAGCGAAAGTGGCAACCGGTACCCCTTTGGGCATTTGTACAATGGATAGGAGTGAATCAATACCCTGTAAGTGTTTTGAAGTGACTGGAACACCAAGAACGGGCAGCGTGGTTTTGGCAGCAATCATCCCTGGCAGGTGAGCTGCACCACCTGCACCGGCGATAATACATTTGATTCCACGGTCACGAGCCGTCTCGGCATAATCAAACATCCTGTCGGGTGTGCGGTGCGCTGAGACAATTATGGTTTCGTGCGGGATAGAGAATTTCTTCAAAATATTTGCAGCATGCTGCATGATATGCCAATCGCTGCTGCTGCCCATTACTACACTGACTACTGGACGATCCACTTGAAAGACCTTTACAAAAATCCGGAATAACTCGAAATACACCTAGGCATGGTGAAAGTGGCAATAATAAACTAGAATAGCTTGTCAGCCTGCAAGTTTTAAGAGCAAATCCCGTTTGCTGTATAAGCCCAGCAGGGCAGATTCAGCAGTTTTACTGGCCTAATACTCAAAGTCTAATGAATTTTCAGCGAGGACAGAAAAGAGAAGAACCTGAGATCAATCTCGTTCCTATGATTGATGTGCTAGTGGTAATCCTCATTTTTCTGGTAATTACTACTACCTATTCAAAATTTTCGGAGCTGGAAATAACGTTGCCACAAGCGGCTGTTATTGAAGAAGATCACGTATCGGATGCTCCAAGGACGATAGATATATCGGTCAGTGTTGCGGGAGACTATACGATTAACCATAGTCCAATAAAATTTACCAGCATTGAAAGTTTGCGAGATGCTTTGCGATCAGCTGCCCATAACCAGGACAACCCGATCATCGTAATCAGTGCGGATGCAAAAGCTACCCATCAGTCAGTTATCACGATTATGGAGGCTGCAAGAACAGCTGGATACAACCAGGTGACTTTCGCTACAGAGGTTACAGGTGCCAGCCAATAATATTTTTATTAACAATATCAATCGTATGATTTCATTATTCAAATTTTTATTCAGAAATAAAGGAGAGAAAATGAGTACCAGTCTGGATAATTTTTCAAAAGCAGCACAATCGGGTGATACATATGTGTTGCCCCCTCTTCCTTATGCAGATAATGCGCTTGAACCAGTTATTTCTGCACATACATTAAATTTTCATTACGGCAAGCACCATAAAGGCTATGTAGATAATCTGAATAAACTCGTTATGGGCACTCCATTTGCCGGACAATCACTGGAACAGATTATTATGGCCACAGCTGGCCATGCTGATAAAATCGGGATTTTCAATAATGCAGCTCAGGTCTGGAACCACATGTTTTACTGGAACAGTCTCAGCCCTAATGGAGGCGGTGAACCACCGGCGGCATTAAAACAAAAAATTGAAGAAGCGTTTGGCAGTGTGGAAGCCTTTAAACAGGAATTTGCCACTGCCGCAATTACACAATTTGGTAGTGGCTGGGCCTGGCTCGCGCAAGAGGGAACAAAGTTAACTATTATTAAGACAAGTAACGCTGACTCGCCTTTGACGCGTAGCATTCGCCCTCTGTTGACGATTGATGTATGGGAGCATGCTTACTATTTGGATTTCCAGAATCGTCGACCTGATTATGTCAATACAGTAATTGATAAATTGATTAATTGGGAATTTGCTGCGGCGAATCTCGCATAACGACTATTGATGCCGGATATCACCATAGCTCTTTCCAAGGGGCGAATCTTTGAGGATACTATTCCGTTTCTGGAAGCTGCCGGCATTATCCCGCAGGATGATCCGGATACTTCCCGTAAACTGATCATTGAGACCAACCGTCCCGATGTCAGACTCGTTATGGTGCGGGCTACAGATGTGCCAACCTATGTACAGTATGGCGCTGCTGATTTGGGCGTGGCCGGGAAAGATGTGCTGCTGGAGCATGATGGAGTCGGGTTGTATCAGCCCCTGGATCTAAAAATCGCCCGCTGTCATATGATGGTTGCAGTGCGAGACGGCTATGATTATGCTTCGGCAGTTTTTCAGGGCGCGCGCTTGCGTGTGGCTACCAAATATGTAAAAACCGCGCGCAGCCATTTTGCTGCAAAAGGGATGCATGTCGATCTGATCAAATTATATGGTTCAATGGAGCTTGCTCCGCTTGTTGACTTGGCGGATGCAATTGTTGATCTGGTTTCGACTGGTGGAACACTCAAAGCAAATCGTTTGCAAGCCGTCGAGGAAATTATGCCAATCTCAGCTCGCCTGATCGTAAATCAGGCGGCGCTGAAGCTGAAAAATTCCACAATACAACCTTTGTTAGAAGCGTTTAATGCAGCAATCCCTGCAAATGTGTAGTCCTCTCAACTCTTAATTACTATGATTCAAATCAGGCGGCTGTCGTCCTCAGATATTGATTTCCAAGAAGAACTTAGATCACTATTGAGTTTTGAGATATCTCTTGATGACGAGATTGATCGGATAGTGATTCATATCCTGAATCAGATCAGGAAATACGGAGATGAAGCGTTACTTGAGCTGACACGCCGGTTCGATAATCTAGATATAACTCGGATTGATCAGGTTGAATTACCTCGGAATCAATGGAAATCTGCTCTGGAAGCCTTGAGTAGTGATCAACGCGAGGCCCTGGAACAGGCTGCTTCCCGTATACGTCTCTACCATGAAAAACAGCTAGCCCAGTCATGGGATTATGTTGAGCCAGACGGCACACGACTGGGACAGAAAATTACTGCGCTGGATCGTGTCGGGCTCTATGTGCCCGGTGGCAAGGCAGCCTACCCATCATCAGTGCTGATGAATGCAATTCCTGCCCGGGTAGCCGGTGTCAATGAACTGATTATGGTAACCCCAACACCAGGAGGAGAAAAAAATCCGCTGGTACTGGCGGCAGCTGCAATCTGCGAAGTAGATCGTATTTTTACTATTGGGGGGGCACAGGCAATTGCTGCCTTGGCTTATGGCACGGCAACCATTCCGAAAGTAGATAAAATTGTTGGCCCGGGCAATGCCTACGTGGCAACGGCAAAGCGGCATGTATTCGGGGAGGTTGGAATTGATATGCTGGCAGGGCCATCGGAAATTCTGGTTATTTGCGACGGAAAGACCGACCCTGACTGGATTGCGATGGATCTGTTTTCGCAGGCAGAACATGACGAGCAGGCACAATCAATTCTGCTTTGCCCAGATGAAACTTTTTTGGATGCAGTAGCAAAAAGTATGGCCAGATTAATCAATACACTGCCACGCCGGGAGGTTATTCGTACCTCATTGGAAAATCGTGGTGCATTGATCAAAGTGCGTGATCTGGAGGAAGCCTGTCTGATTGCAAACCGGATTGCTCCTGAACATTTGGAGTTATCCGTTGATCAGCCAGAACAATGGGTAGACAGTATTCGGCACGCTGGCGCAATTTTCCTTGGGCGATATACCTGTGAGGCACTGGGAGATTATTGTGCTGGCCCCAACCATGTACTTCCCACTTCCGGTACGGCTCGTTTTTCCTCTCCACTGGGTGTTTATGATTTCCAGAAGCGTACCAGCCTGATTCAAGTTTCGGCCGAGGGAGCATCCAGGTTAGGCAAGATCGCATCTATTCTGGCAAAGGGGGAAGGGCTTGAGGCACACGCCAGATCTGCTGAGTTCCGTTATCGATAGATCACAACACAAGTCCAAATGTCTGTGATCAATCTGTCTGCATGATTCTATTGCTTATATGAACAGTCATGATTGATCAACAATTCGATATTGTCATTGTTGGAGGCGGTCCGGTTGGAATGGCCCTGGCATTAGCATTGCGTGAACACAAGCTCTCGATTTTGCTGCTTGAAGCACGTGAGTTACCAGAAGAAGTGGATGATCCGCGACCGCTAGCTCTTTCATATGGTAGCCGTTTAATCCTGCAACACTTGGGTATTTGGAAAAATCTGACACAACCTACGCCAATTACCACAATTCATATTTCGAATTTCGGTCATTTTGGCCATACCGTGCTTACGCCTGATGATGCAGGAGTTCCAGCACTGGGCTATGTGATCAATTATCATAACCTTTACCATACCATGGGTCGATCCGTGCGAGATTATGGTGTCGTATACCGAACAAATGCGCTGGTTACGACCATACAGACAGGTCAACAACAAGCCCGGATAACATACCGGCAAAATGAGACAGAAAAACAGGTTCAAGCCAAATTACTGGTGCTGGCGGATGGTGGAAAACTTGCGGAGCAGATTGATGGCATCCGTTATCGCGTTCATGATTACCGGCATACGGCGATTGTGGCTAACATCAAAACCGAATCGTCCCGACCAGGAACAGCTTTTGAACGTTTTACCCTGAACGGGCCATTGGCTCTGCTGCCATCTGGCGATAAATATGCGTTGGTATGGACAATGCCGACTGCCGAAGCAAAAAAAATACTGAGGCTTGATGACAGACTGTTTCTGCTGCATTTACACGAACAATTTGGAGATCGTCTGGGTAATTTTATTCACGCAGGTAAGCGATCAAGTTTCCCACTGATACTCAAACATGCGTCAACAATTATCGGCCATCGGTCAGTAATAATAGGCAATGCTGCACAAACACTCCATCCGGTTGCCGGGCAGGGTTTTAATCTTGGATTGAGAGACGCATGGGAGCTGGCCAGTGAAATTAGTCACATCCCTTCTGGTGCGCCTGGTGAGCCAGGATCAAGCAGAATGCTGTCTGTCTATAGCAAACGGCGCCAGCGTGACAAGCATATGGGCAGAGTGTTTACGGATTCCCTGATAAAACTGTTTACAGCCGATTTGCCGCTGATACAAACTTGCAACGGAATAGGATTGACTGTTCTGGATTGTCTGCCGCCCGCAAAACGCCTGGTTGCACGGCAAATGATATTCGGTACAAAAAACTGATTACTAGAATAAGCGAAACACGCTGGTGTGCTATAAAAATCTGATAATCCAGTTCCGGATTAAAATTTGGATCTGATTTTTCAATAATTTTCATTAACAGCCAAAACCAGCTAGCAGCTATGGAATTTTTCTTCTGACGTTTTTAACCTGATTTTACCTGTTTATGCAAATTGGCTCCTATACGCTTAAAAATAAATTGATTGTTGCCCCCATGGCAGGAGTGACAGATCGACCTTTCCGACAATTGTGCAAGCGGATGGGCGCTGCGATGGCGGTGTCTGAAATGATTTCCAGTAACTCCCTGTTATATGGCTCTGAAAAAACCCTGCGCCGTGCTTGTCATGAGGGAGAGATGAAACCTGTTTCGGTACAGATTGCAGGCGCTGATCCAGCCATGATGGCACAAGCTGCGCGCCACAACGCGGATCATGGTGCCGAAATCATTGATATCAACATGGGGTGTCCAGCCAAAAAAATATGCAATGTCATGGCAGGATCAGCTTTGCTGAAAGATGAAGATCTGGTCAGCAAAATTCTTGGGGCAGTCGTGCAGGCTGTGGATATTCCAGTCACCCTGAAAATCAGAACCGGCTGGGATACGCAGCATAAAAATGCAGTTGCAGTTGCCCGAATTGCTGAAAGTGCAGGTATCCAGGCACTGACTATACACGGGCGTACACGTGCTTGTGCCTATCGGGGGCAGGCTGAGTATGACACCATCGCGACCGTCAAAGCAGCCATCAATATTCCTGTGATTGCCAATGGCGATATCAATACACCGGAGAAAGCTAGAGAAGTACTTGAATACACGGGAGTGGATGCTGTCATGATAGGTCGTGCTGCCCAGGGTAGACCTTGGATTTTTCGGGAAATCAATCATTATCTGGCAACAGGCAATTTTTTACCTTTACCTGAAGTAGCTGAAATTCATCGTGTTTTGATTGACCATCTGCAAGAGCTTTATCAGTTCTACGGTGAATATTCAGGCGTGCGAATCGCCCGCAAACATATCTCCTGGTATACCCGTGGGTTGGCAGGTTCTGCTGTTTTTCGCCATGCCATGAACCGGCTTGCATCGGTTGAGGAACAATTGGCAGCCACCCATCAGTTTTTCCATGAGCAGGCTGATCGGAGCCAAACACTTACCTATATTGACGAAGAGATCCTTGAGGCATGACTGTTATTAATGAAAATGAAATTGCACTCTGTGTTCGTAAAGCAGTAGAGGCTTACTTTCGCGATCTGGAGGGTGAAAAACCATGCCCTATTTATGAAATAGTGATACGTAGTGTGGAAAAACCATTAATAGAAGTTGCCATGCATCATGCACAAGGCAATCAAAGTAAGGCGGCTGAACTACTTGGCATCAATCGTAATACTTTGCGTAACCGGCTAACCAAACATCAGATCGGATAATTTTTTCAAATGAGTATTAAACAAGCACTCATCAGTGTTTCAGACAAAACAGGCGTGGTTGAGCTGGCCTCGGCTCTGCATCAACTCGATATTATGATTCTTTCAACCGGCGGGACTGCAAAATTGCTGCAGGAAGCGAGTATTCCCGTCGTAGAAGTGAGCGACTATACTGGCTTCCCCGAAATGCTGGATGGACGGGTTAAGACGCTGCATCCCAAGGTACACGCAGGGATCCTTGCCAGGATGGATTTGCCTGCACATCAGCAGGCAATGGCACAGGCACAAATTCCAGCGATTGATCTGGTAGTGGTTAATCTGTATCCGTTTACCAGTACAATCGCCCGGCAAGACTGTACAGTTGAAGAGGCAATCGAGAACATTGATATCGGTGGGCCTACTATGATCCGGGCAGCTGCCAAGAATTTTCAGCGTGTTACCGTTGTAACCGACCCGCAGGATTATGAACCACTGCTGGAACAAATACGATCAAACAATGGATCAGTTGATCATGATTATCGTTTCAAGTTAGCGCAAAAGGCTTTTTCGCATACTGCACGCTACGATGGGGCAATCAGCAATTATCTGACGGCACTGGAACCCTCAACCGGCCAGTGCAAACCATTTCCGGATCAATTCAATCTCAGTTTCACATTAACTCAGTCTTTGCGTTATGGAGAAAATCCTCATCAGCAGGCAGCGTTTTATCGTGATGCAGCAGATATAACAGGCAGCCTGGCAGACTATAACCAGCTCCAGGGGAAGGCACTGTCCTATAACAATATTGCTGATACCGATGCGGCATTAGCATGTGTCAGAACTTTCGATAAACCCGCCTGCGTTATCATTAAGCATGCCAATCCTTGTGGCGTCGCCATTGCTGATAATCCGCTTGCTGCTTACAAGAAAGCATTTACTACCGACCCGGTATCAGCCTTTGGCGGCATTATCGCGATTAATCGTGCAGTCGAAGCTGATCTGGCTAAAGCAATGTTGCAACAATTTGTGGAAGTGATTATTGCACCGGAATTCAGCATGGAAGCCAGACAACTTCTGGCAGGAAAATCCAATATTCGGGTACTGACCGTTCCATTGGGCGCGCATGGCAATCTGTATGATCTGAAGCGTGTGGATGGTGGTTTACTGGTTCAAACACCGGACGATCTTAATCTCACGGCTAATCAGTTACGAGTGGTGACACAAGTAAAGCCAACGGATGCACAAATTGAGGATTGCCTATTTGCATGGCGAGTGGCAAAGTTTGTCAAATCCAACACCATTGTATTTTGTAGCAATGGCCAAACACTTGGCATTGGTGCCGGACAGATGAGTCGAGTGGACAGTGCCCGTATTGCTTCAATTAAGGCAGAACAGGTTCATCTTGATTTGCATGGATCTGTCGTTGCATCGGATGCATTTTTTCCATTTCGGGATGGCCTGGATGTGCTCGCCCAGGCAGGTGCCAAGGCTGTCATCCAACCAGGTGGCAGTATTCGCGATGAAGAGGTCATTGCTGCCGCCAACGAACAAGGGATAGCCATGATCTTTACTGGTATCAGACATTTCAGACATTAGCAGATTACGTTTCTTTTTTGCTTCCCGTCAACTTGTACCCTTAAATTCTATTCAGATAGTCAGATGAAATTACTTGTGGTCGGCAGTGGCGGCAGAGAGCATGCTCTGGCATGGAAACTGGCTCAATCTCCATTGGTCAAGAAGGTTTTTGTCGCACCTGGCAATGCCGGAACAGCACTGGAAGCCAGATTGGAAAATGTTCCGGTAACTTCTATTTCTGATTTGCTGGCATTTGCCCGGCAGGAAAAAATTGATTTGACTGTAGTAGGTCCGGAAGCGCCATTGACGGATGGTATCGTTGATATCTTTCAGGCTGCGGGGCTGAAAATATTCGGCCCAACCCAAAATACCGCAAAGCTAGAAGGCTCCAAAAGCTTTGCCAAAGCATTCATGCTTGGCCATGGTATTCCAACCGCTGCCGGTGAAACATTTAGCGATGCTGCTGCTGCCCATCACTATCTCGATCAGCATATTTTGCCTGTTGTCATCAAGGCTGACGGGTTGGCAGCCGGCAAGGGTGTGATTGTCGCGCAGACATGGGATGAAGCACATGCAGCTGTCGATTCCATGCTGGTAGATAATAAATTAGGGGCTGCAGGGGCACATATCTTGATCGAAGAATATCTGGAAGGGGAGGAAGCCAGCTTTATTGTCTTGTCGGATGGACAGAATGTTGTGCCTCTGGCTACCAGTCAGGACCACAAACGTTTGTTGGATAATGATAAAGGGCCAAACACGGGTGGCATGGGTGCCTATTCTCCGGCATCGGTTATTACTCCTGGCCTGCATGAAAAAATAATGCGGGAAGTCATTATGCCCGTGATCGAAGGGATGGCACAACAATCACAACCTTATACCGGATTTCTTTATGCGGGATTGATGATTTCATCTCGGGGTGATATCAGGGTGCTAGAATTTAACTGTCGCTTAGGCGATCCGGAAACCCAGGCCATCATGCTGCGACTGAAAACTGATTTATTTTCTTTGCTGGATTATGCGATCAATGGCACACTGGATAAAGTCAATGTTGAGTGGGATCCTAGAGTTGCATTATGTGTCGTGATGGCGGCACAAGGCTATCCTGATAGCCCACGGAAAAATGATGTTATTCACGGCTTGGATGTAATGATGGCGAATCAGGATGCGGATGATAAATTTCATATTTTTCATGCCGGAACTACTGCAAGTAGCGAAAATCCAGAGAAAATCCTGACTGCCGGTGGACGGGTGTTGGGAGTGACTGCTTTAGGTGAAGACATCCAGCAGGCACGGTCGCGCGCTTATGCCATTGCAAAGAGCATTCATTTCGATGGCTGTCAGATGCGCCGGGATATTGGGCATAGGGGATTAAGAAATGAATGATACAACAAAAAAATTGTTGCTGGCCGCATCGTTTGCGTTGCTGCTATCTGCTTGTTCCTCTAATGAAATCTACCACAACAACTTCAGCAGTTGTGTGGTGACAGCTCAAAAATCATGTGAATCTTATTCTATTCAGCAGCACAACAAGGAAACAAATCAGGAATATTTGCTCGGTTTTGTCGAAATTGATGATCAGGGGCAACTTCGTAACCGTGCACAAATGCAGGCACTGCTGAATGTGTTGTACGCACTAGCTTCAAAAGAAAGCCTGTTAATCAATGTTTTTGTTCATGGCTGGCATCATAATGCCAGTCCAGGTGATACCAATGTAGAAAGTTTCAAACACAGTCTGGCCGAGCTAAGTAAGGTTGAGAATCAACTGCAGCATTCTGGCAGAACGCCGCGCAAAGTCGTGGGTGTTTATGTCGGCTGGCGCGGGGAATCAATTGATGTGCCGTTGGCAAAAGATGCTACTTTCTGGGATCGCAAGAATACGGCCCATGAAGTGGGATATCTTGGCATGACTGAACTGTTATTGCGATTGGAAGAGATCCGTAATGTCAAGAATACTCAGGAGCCACCGGTAAAAAGTCGTCTTGTGGTCATAGGCCATAGCCTTGGTGGAGCAGCAGTTTATAGTGCCACCGCCCAGATTCTCGCCGATCGCTTTGTCAACAGCGCTGGCAACAAGAACTATGTCGGTAATGCGGAAGGGTTTGGAGATCTTGTGGTCTTGCTCAATCCAGCCTTTGAAGCGCTCAAATATGCACCTCTTTATGATCTGGCACAGGCACGCTGCAGCTATTTCCAGAATCAACCGCCACGGTTGGTTGTTTTGACTTCTGAAGCTGATTATGCGACCAAATATGCTTTTCCCGCTGGCCGGATTTTCTCAACCCTCTTTGAAACTCACGGCACAATCAATCGTAATGATTGCAACCTGCCACTCTCCTATTATAGCGAAGGCGCTGCAGATCGCCAGACAGTTGGCCATTTCGAACCTCTGCAAAGCCATGAATTACATCCCATCAGCGCAAGCATGGAGCCGGCTTATGATCAAGCCAAAACGATCTGGGAGAGTCAGCTACCAGAAGGATCAATACAATTTGGCAGAACAGAATTGACAAGTCTGAGGCGCACAGTAATTCACAATCCCTACCTGAATGTAAAAGTCGATAAGCAACTGATTGCGGGCCATAACGATGTGTTTCGCCCCGAGATCATGGAATTCATTCGCATGTTGATTGTTGTGTCTACTGCAGAATAAAACGCTCCCCGGAAGCCTGCATGCAGCAAGTATCGTACGCAGCTTTATCCATCAGAATCCAGAAAATATCAGAAAGAGCCTCTGCTACAGTGCCTGAAATTGCTGTTCGTACTGGTCGGCTTTGGATAGATCGCCTGCTTTCCTGGCTGCTTGCGCTGCAAGTGAGATCCCATTACGACGATTGGGTGTGCGTTGCAATGAGGTTTCCAGTTCCTTTAGTGCTGCTTCCGGTTGATTTATTGTCAGCAATAACTCTCCGAGTAACTCACGAGCTGGAATAATAGAGCCGGGTGTGACATTATCTTTTTCAGTTGAATCTTCCAGATCAGCTGACGCACGCATCAGTTGCAATGCTTCTTCAGATCGATTTTTTGCAGCTGCAATCCAGGCAGCAACAGCCAGTCGCTGAATTTCAATTTGACCAGCAGTGTAATCCTGATGTGCTGCATGATCGTGATCACGCAATGTCTCCAATCGTTTCAGGCTTTTTTCTGCCTCAATTATATTGCCAATTCTGGCGGCACCCATTCCTTTAGTAAAGTGGGTAAGCGCTTCACACCAGCCGAATTGCTGCCACGGAAAATCCGTTGGATGAACACTTAGTTTGGTCGCTGCATGCCAATCACCGCGTTCAGCAACAAAACGTGCTGGAATAGCGGCAAAGGCATAGGCGATTGTGGTGTTATGCGGATGCGCCTGATCAGTTGCCAATATCTCCTGCATAATTGCACGTGCTTTTTCTGTTTCACCCAATTGTAAATAAGCGTACAACAGAAAATCCTTAGCGTGAATGTCGTCCCCGTAATTGCCAGACGCGTGTTCCTGTGAAGCTCGGTGCGCTGCCAGATTGGATTGCACCACATCCGACCATAGACCCAGGCGAACAAAGATATGGGATGACATGTGTAGAGCATGCGGTACGGTGGGTGCAATATCCATATATGCCCGCGCAGCATCGAGTCCGAATTCTGCCAGCTCAGGGTAATCGCTACTGTGGATGATGTAGTGAGCGACACCAGGGTGTTGCGGTTCATCCTTCAAGACACGTTGCAGTAACTGTAACGCCTGTTTTTGCCTGACGAAAGTTTTATCGTCTGGCGAGACATTTGAAATCAGTGCTAATGCGTAAAATAATGTAGCTTCATTATCGTCTGGAAATTGTTCAGTAATACGCTTCATGGCCTGCTCATACGCCAGTTTTCGCGAGCTGTAATCACGATCATCATCCTTTGCTGGATAGATGGTAGCAATCGCATCCAGATAGGCTTTTTCCCGATCCGTTTTGATTGGTAATGACTGTGCTTGTGCAAGGGCGTTACGTGCCCGTTGTACTTCTTCTGTTGTGGGGGTGGTCGCCCATAATTGCTGATAAAGACTCATTGCGATACCCCAGTACCCCATGGTGCAGTTTGGGTCAATAGAGATGGCTCTCTGAAAAGCTTTTTCGGCTTCGTCATACCAAAATGAGTGCAGCATCGCTAAAGCTTTATCAAACTGATTTTGTGCAGTAGGTGTGCAGGATACCGGGAAATGTACCTTTCCGAGTTTTTCCTGATCAATGTTATTGGCAGGGTGATGATCACCATCAGCGATCGCTGATCCGATCCACAGCAAAATTGCAAAGGTAAAAACACGCCTAAATGTTGTCATCGCATATCTCCAAAAATAGTGCTGTCCGACAAAGATAAACAATTGGAATGGAATGACATTAAACAGCAGCCAGAAAATGTGTTACTTCATCCAGATCACGAGTGCGTTTCATTGGTGGCAGACTTTGCCAGATTCGTTTGCCATAGGGTTTGGATATCAGACGCGGATCACAAATCATCAATACTCCCCGATCATACTCATCCCGTATCAACCGACCAGCACCCTGTTTTAAATTGATAATAGTATGTGGCAGCTGGTATTCCATAAACGCATTACGACCTTCCTGCGTATATTTTTCGATGCGGGCAGATAATACCGGATCATCTGGTGAGGCAAAAGGTAGCCGGTCAATGATTACCAGTGAAAGTGCGCGGCCGCGTACATCCACACCTTCCCAGAAAGATTGGCTGCCCACCAGGACGGCATTGCCCAGTTTACGAAATTGATTCAGGAGGGCAGAGCGGGTTTCTTCTCCTTGCAGTAATAACGGATATTCGAGTTGCTCCTGCTCGAACGCATCCTGCAGTAACTCATGGATCTGCTGCATGTTGCGCAAACTGGTGCATAAAATGAATGCTCGCCCACGGCTGGCCTTAATCACCGGCAACACTGCCTGGATGATGCTCTCGGTGTAATTCGGTGTATTTGGATCAGGCAACTGAGTCGGCACATAAAGCAGTGCCTGATTAGGGAAATCAAACGGGCTATCCCAGCTGGCGGTTTTGGCTTCAGCCAGCCCCATCATTCGATTGTAATGGGAAAAATCCTTTTTGACTGATAGCGTAGCAGAGGTAAAGATCCATGCACGTGCTGTGGTATTGAGCTGCCTGCTGAATGTTTCTGCGATAGACAAAGGCGTGGTATTGAATTGCAGGCTTTGGCTGTAGGTCTCAATCCAGCTGATAATTTTGCCGGATTCGGATTGCTCGTGCCATTGTCTGATTTTGTTCAGAATAGCTTGCGCTCGCAGCCAGCAGTTTTGTAATTCTTGAGAACGAACAGCCTGGGTTTCAAGCAAATCAGCCAGTTGTACCAGTTTTTCCTGTAGTACTTGCCGCGCCTCACTGAATCCAGGCCGCTGTGCGGCGGTTGCGAAGGAGAGGCGCGCATGCTTTTCAGTGATTGTCGGTAGGATATCCAGTGCAGCTTTTTCTGCCGCAGCCAGCGCATCAAACAATGGTGTAAATTCCCGCGCAACGAGTAGAGCCTCGGTATGGATATCACGCACCAGAGTCACTATCTGGCCAGTGCTGATTGATTCACCAAAAAACAGGCTGGCCACTTCCGGTAACTGATGTGCTTCATCAAATATCACGGTATTACAAGCGGGCAGTAACTCGGACAATCCTTCATCACGCAGCATGACATCCGCAAAGAACAGGTGATGATTAACGACAATCATATCTGCCAACAATGCATGTTTGCGCGCTTCCATAACAAAGCATTGTCGGTAATGCGGACAATCTGATCCCAGACAGTTTTCCCGCGTGGAAGTAACATGCTGCCAGATGGCCGCCTGTTCTGGTACCTTATCCAGCCCGCTTTTATCACCGTGGCTGCTGGTATTGGCATACCGTTTAATCAGATTGAGATATTTTACTTCAGTACGGTTAGCAAAGTGAGCGTGATCCGAATTCAATGTGCGTTCAAGATGATAATGGCAGATATAATTGGCACGTCCCTTTAATAGTGCAACCGTTACCGGGACTTTCAGCGCAGCACGTATAGTTGGGATATCACGCTGGAAAAGCTGATCCTGTAATGTCTTGGTACCGGTGGATAAAATAACTTTTCCTCCCGACAATAACGCCGGCACCAGGTAGGCAAAGGTTTTTCCTGTGCCTGTACCCGCTTCGGCAACCAGAATTTCCTGGTTCTCTATTGCGTGTGCGATAGCTTGTGCCATCTCCAGCTGCTGGGTGCGTGAGCGATAGTCTGGTATATTGCGGGCGAGCAAGCCATTAGATGAAAAAATGGTGCTCAATTCAGGCATCAAATCGGACATTGGAACAATCGAGTTATACAAAGAATTAATCAAAATATGTGGAAATGTCCTTCTTTGACGTATTTCCTGCTTTAAAGTGTAACTGTGTTTTTACCTGGATATATCCAAAATCACCAGCAACCAGACCTTTGTTCCGATTATCCACCCGGGATAATTACCGGATAATGGTGCCTTTATTAAAAGACATCCAGAAAAAATCCATTTAAGTCCTGGTCCTGAATGAGTCTTCTGTCAAAATTACATTTAATACTGTACATCTGCTTGTTGCTGCTGCCGCTTCGATTCGTGAATGCGGAGCAATTATCCGGATCAGGCGAATCTCAACCGGTTCATATTGAAGCAGATCGGATCGATGGGCATTATCAGCAGGAAATTGAGGCAACCGGCAATGTGCGGATGCGTCGTGGTGATCAGACATTATCAGCCGATCACGTTAAATATTATCAGGATACAGAAGATGTAGATGTGAAAGGTAATGCGCTGCTTGAGCGCCCTGACGATACGCTATGGGGTACCTTCCTGCAGATGAATCTACAGACCGATATTGGCGAGTTGCGTGATCCTCGCTACGCTCTCAAGGGTGGAAATGGGCGGGGCAGCGGGAGCCTGCTGCTACTAGAAGGAGAAAATCAGTACAGAATCAAGAAAGCGCGTTATACCACTTGTCCGGAAGATAATCATGACTGGTACATTTTGGCGGATGATCTGGAAATAGATAATGAAAAAAAAGTAGGAACTGCACGCCATGCTTCAATCCGGTTCAAGGATGTGCCGATTCTTTACCTACCGTGGATGAACTTTTCCTTCAGCAAGGAACGAAAAACCGGCTTTCTGTCGCCTATTATGGGTAACACAAGTAGAAGCGGAGTCGAAGTATCAGTTCCTTTTTACTGGAATATTGCACCCAATTATGATGCCACGATTACGCCGCGCCTCATGAGCAGGCGTGGTGTCATGCTGGATAACGAGTTTCGCTACATCGGACAGGGACTCGGTGGCCGTTTACAGTTTGATTATTTGCCGAATGATCTGGTAACCGATACAACGCGCTATGGCTTACAGTTTAATCACTCCCAATTTCTTGGATCTGGGTGGTTTGGGGCGTTGAACTACAACCGGGTATCTGATCACAATTATTTCCGGGATCTGGGTAACAATATTCTGTTTACTTCTCAAGTCAACCTGCTGCAACAGGCAACGGCAAGTTATTTCAGTGAACTGGGCCGCAATGGCATGCTCATATTCAGTACACTTATGCAACAATTTCAGACAGTTCAGGACCCCAGGGCGCCTATTATTTCACCCTTCAAAATCCTGCCACGATTCACACTGAACGCGGTGAAAAGTAATGTCTATGGTCTGGATTTCGACCTTGCCAGCAGTTTTACGCACTTTTCTCACCCGACATTACCGCATGGTTTACGTTTTACAGCATTTCCCAGTGTTGCTTTGCCACTAGAAAACTCCTTTGGTTTCATTCGGCCACGGGTGGGGCTGCACTACACAAAATATGATTTGAATACACCAGCCTTTCCAGGCACAAATGATAAGCATCTTGACCGATCTGTGCCGATATTCAGCCTGGATAGCGGCGTGGTACTGGAGCGTGATATGACATTAGGGGGTGGAAATTTTATTCAAACCCTGGAGCCACGCGTTTTTTATACCTATATTCCATACAGAGAACAGCGGCTGTTACCCAACTTTGATTCGGCAGAAATGGACTTTAGTTTTGCCCAGCTGTTCATGGAAAAAAGGTTTAGTGGTGAAGATCGAATCAATGATGCCAATGAAATTACGCTGGCAATGAGTTCACGCCTGATTCATTCAGCGACCGGTAATGAACGCCTGCGCTTTTCTGTAGGGCAAAGAATTCGTTTCAGCGATCGCCGGGTCTTGCTAACCTCACCCCAGGTCACAAGGGCAGGATCCGATTTTATTGCAGAACTTTCCGGTAGTCTTGCACAGCATGTCAAGACTGACGCAGGGATACAGCTTAACCAGAATAACCTGCTGATAGAAAAAATTCGTACCGGCATCAGCTATAACCCGGCCCCAGGTCAGGTTATAAACGCTGGCTATCGTTTTACCAGGGATGTTCTGGAACAGGTTGACTTGTCTACTCAGTGGCCTTTCCTGAAAAGATGGCAGGGCTTTGCCGCTATCAATTATTCTTTGAAAAATGACAAGCTGCTTGCCGGCCTGCTAGGCCTTGAATATAACGCTTGCTGCTGGTCACTGCGCCTGGTAGCCAGCCGCTTTACGACGGCAACACAAAAAACCTCAACCAATATTTTCGTTCAACTGGAATTGAACGATTTAATGAGAATCGGTACCAATCCGATACGTGTGCTGCAACAGAGTATTCCAGGTTATGTAAGGACAGATTTACAATGATCCGATTAAGCCAGTTTATACAGTCAAAGTTTGGAAAGTTCGCATTGATCGGAGCTTTTACCACTATGTGGGTGGTAAATATTTCTGCACAAAATTTCCATCCCGGGAACGACATCAAGCCAATTGATCGTATTGTGGCTGTGGTTAATGAGGAAGTGATCACCCAGCAGGAAACTAATGAGCTGCTGCAAAATACAATTCAGCAATTGCAGAAACAGAATATACAGTTGCCTAGCATGGAGGTTCTGGAGAAACAGTTATTGGAACGCCTGATCATCAAACGAATACAGCTGCAACGCGCCAAGGAAGTCGGGTTATCTGTCAGTGACAACGATCTTGATCAAACCTTGCGCCGGATTGTTCAAGATAACCACCTCACCATGGATGAGTTCCGGCAAGTGCTTTTGCAGGAAGGAACTAATTTAAGCCTATTCCGGGATGAAATTCGCGATGAAATTTTGATGTCCCGACTGAAAGAACAGGAAATAAACAGCCGTGTCAATGTAACCGAGAGTGAAATCGATAACTTTCTGGAAAATCAGGCTAACTCACCGGCGGCTAACGAAGAGTATCGCATCGCGCATATCTTGGTGCAGACTTCAGAACAGATGGATGAGGCACAGATCGATACACGCCACAAACGTGCCGAGGCAGCCTATGAAGATCTTAGGCAGGGCATCAGTTTTGCACAGGTATCTGCTGAATATTCCGATGCAACGGATGCGATGCAGGGAGGTGAGCTGGGCTGGCGCCCACTTGGCCAGATAGGTTCACCCTTTGCTGAATTGCTGTTGCAAATGCAACCGGGAGAGATTACTCCTGTGGTACGCAGCCCGATTGGGTTTCATATTCTTAAGTTGCTCGAACGCCGACAACAGGAAAAGTCGGTAACAATCATTGAACAGACGCATGCACAGCATATTTTAATCAAGGTCAGTGAAATAATTTCTGAAGAAGATGCGCACCAGCTAATTGATCAAATCATGGAACGCATTCATAACGGGGCGGATTTTATGGAGATGGCCAAGGCGCATTCGGAAGATGCCAGTGCATCTGCCGGGGGAGATCTGGGTTGGGTTTCTCCAGGAGATACCGTGCCCGAATTTGAACAAGCGATGAATGCATTGCTGCCAGGGCAAATCAGCCAACCCGTGCGTACATCTTTTGGCTGGCATCTGATCAAGGTCATTGAGCGGCGCTCACAAGATGTAAGCGAGCAGAAACAGCGTGAAACAGCGCGCAAGACTATCCATGCACGCAAAGCAGATGCCGTTACGCAGGAATGGTTGCAGCAGCTCAGAGATCAGGCCTATGTGGAATATAAAGTTGAAGGCATCTGAGCGAATGTACAACAATGATGAAGTGATCTTTTTTACAGATAGGCTTGATTTACTGGCTGGATCTTCAATATGACAATTGCTTCCATCCCAAGATTGGTGGTAACTGCCGGTGAACCCGCTGGTATCGGCCCGGATTTAAGTGTACAAGTTGCACAACAGGATCTGCCTTATCAACTGACAGTTATCGCTGATCGCAACGTATTGGAACAGCGTGCAGAAAAACTGAGATTACCTTTGCAGGTATTGGAAGTTGATTCAATAGACGATTTTCCTTGCCTGCCGCCACATAAAGCGGGGTGCGTACATGTACTGCATGTACCCGTCAAAAACCCGGTGGTAACAGGTCAGCTGGATGTTGGCAATGCAGCTTATGTACTGACAACGTTACAGTTGGCGGTAGCAGCCTGCAGCACCCACAAGACCGATGCCATAGTCACGGCGCCGGTACATAAAGGTATTATCAGTGAATCAGGCATTCCATTCTCCGGGCATACTGAATATCTGTCAGAGCTGACAAACAGCCATGCCGTTATGATGCTGGCCGGTGGCGGTATGCGCGTTACCCTTGCCACAACCCATTTGCCGCTTAAAGATGTTCCTGCTGCGATTACGCCTGAGCGACTGGAACAAAAGTTGCGTATTATTCATCATGATCTGGTCACACGGTTTGTAATTAAAAATCCGTGCATTGCCGTGGCAGGACTGAATCCTCACGCTGGAGAATCCGGACATCTTGGTCGTGAGGAAATCGACATTATTATTCCAGTACTGACAAAACTGCGTAACGAAGGGATGAATCTGTTGGGTCCGCTACCGGCAGATACTCTGTTTAATCCTCCCAAACTCAAGAAATATGACTGCATCTTTGCCATGTATCACGATCAGGGATTGCCGACACTCAAACATGCCAGTTTTGGCCATGGTGTGAATATCAGCCTTGGAATGCCCATTATTCGCACATCAGTGGATCACGGTACGGCGTTGGAGCTGGCCGGAACTGGACAGGCCGATCCTGGCAGCATACATGCTGCCATTGAAATGGCGTTGACGCTCGTCAGGAACACCAGAAACAACTCTCTGCAGGCAAACTAACAATCTGAGAATTAACATGCGGCATATTCCCCGCAGGCGTTTTGGCCAGCATTTTCTGGTTGATCATCACATCATTGCCGAGATCATTCACATCATTTGTCCACTACCAGGCGACCGAATGATTGAAATCGGGCCCGGATTGGGTGCATTAACCCAGCCTTTGCTGAATAATCTGGACACGCTGCAAGCCATTGAGCTCGACCGGGATATCGTTGATTATCTGTCCCGAAATTATGCTGAGAAGCTGGTCATTCATAATGTCGATGCTCTGAAATTTGATTTTTCTGCGCTGGGAGAGGGGCTGCGAATTGTTGGGAATCTGCCTTACAATATTTCCACGCCACTATTGTTTCATCTGTCCCGATTCAGCAATCTGATTATCGATATGCACTTCATGTTGCAGCTTGAAGTGGTGGAGCGCATGGTGGCACAGCCTTCCACGCCGGATTACGGGCGTTTGTCGCTGATGCTGCAAAACAGGTTCGAAATGGAACAAATGCTAATCGTCCCCGCAGAAGCGTTTAATCCACCTCCGCGAGTCCAGTCTGCCATTGTATGTATGCGCCCAAGAGTGGTACCAGTTATTCCATTTGAGCTGGAAAAACTGTTTAGTGAGATGGTCTTGGCTGCATTTTCTCAACGGCGTAAAACACTGCGTAATACACTGCGTCATTATCTGACTATCAAGGATTTTGACCAGCTGAGGATTGATCCGGGGCTGCGGGCAGAAAATTTATCGCTTGAGCAATATTCAGCAATTATCCGCCACATCCATAAAATCAGATAAGAGTAGTTTGCTTATCTTTATGTTCATGTTCAAGCAGCCACTCCTTGCGGTGGATACCGCCTCCGTACCCCGTTAGTTTGCCGTTGGCGCCAATGACGCGATGACAGGGAATAATAATGGAAATAGGGTTACGACCGTTTGCCATTCCTACCGCACGTGCAGCTCTGGGCAGATGAACGTGCTCGGCAATATCTTTGTAACTAACTGTCTTGCCATAAGGAATAGAGGTTAATGCCTGCCAGACCATTTCCTGAAAAGGGGTGCCAGTTGCTTTGAGTGGCAAATCAAATTCATGCAGTTCCCCGGAAAAATAAGCATTTAACTGGGCAATAGCTTCTTTGAAAGGGATAGCATCTGTATTCTGTAGCCAGCCATCTTTCATGCCGGATAACAGTTTCTGAGCTTCCTTTTCCATATATAACCCAGTAAGAAATTCACCATCACTCGTGAGCAACAACGGATCAATGGGACTTTCCATAATGATGTAATAATTCATTGCTTGCTCTCCTTGTAGGATTATCATGTAATCAGACTATACTTAATAGCGCTATTTTCTCATTCTCCTGCACACTGATGCCATAAGTGAATCGCACCATATGCACGCCAAGGTTGCCATTTTTCAGTACGACGCAACAGTTCGGCCGGTTTTTCCATCCGCAATCCGCGTAACAGACCGAGATCTGAAGCTGGAAATGCATTGGAGTCCCCCAGTGCCCGTATTGCAATGTATTGAGCAGTCCAGGGGCCAATCCCCGGCAGTTCCAGTAGTTGTTCGATTATTTTGTTTCGATCGATTGACTCAGGTTTCAGTGCGCCATTCACGATAGTTTGTGCAAATCGCTGAATAGTCAGAGCTCGCCGCCCAGTCAGACCAATATCGATGAGGGCTTGCAGAGAAGTGTCGGCGATGAGCTCTGCAGGCGGACTAGTACGATCCAGCCCCGGGAAAGGGGTGTCCACTGGCTTACCAAAGGTTGCAACAAAGCGGCCAAACAATGTAGTGGCTGCCTTGACGGTTATCTGTTGCCCCAGTATTGCGCGTAGACCCAGTTCAAAAATATCCAATGTTCCGGGGATACGCAGACCGGGATGATTGGCAATCAGCGGCTTTAATATGTCGTCATTTCCCAGATGAGCTTCGATTATTGCCGGATTAGCGTCCAAATCAAATAGACGGCGTAGATACATTTGCAACCGGATAAGACAAGGTAATAAAGACCGTGAGGCTTGCACATATATCTGATGGCGCTTTGTGTCCTGTTTTGCAGTAACCCAGCCCTGACATCCATCAAGATTTACTGTTTGCAGATAGTTGCCATTCTGTATCTGACTCAAGCGTATATTACTGCGACTACAGAGAAAACGGATTAAGGCATTCCATGCCAGCGGTGGGCGATAACTCAGCCGTAACAAAATAGTAGTTTCCTCGTTGACCGGATATTTCTTGCGTAGGGATAATGGATTTAACCGGTATCTGGATGTAAAGGTATCGCTAAAATGGGGAACACTTGGAAAACCACAGGTGTGCGCTATATCATTTATTTCCAGAGTTGTATCCGTGAGTAATTGTTTAGCCAGCAACAGACGCTGGGTTGTTTCCAGCTCAGTCGCGTTTACGCCATATTCACGTTCAACGATCTGGTGGAATTGATATGACTGCAGCCCAAGCTCATCCATCAATGTTTCGATATTATTGTGCATCAATAATCCCATCCGGATTCGTTCTGCTGTCGACTGAACCTCGTATCCGATTCCACTTGTTCTGAGATTGCCCGGTGCAAGTTCAGGCCGACAACGCAAACAAGGACGGTAACCATCCTGCTCCGCACGTGCTGCGCTAGAATAAAATGTACACCAATCTACTTGTGGCAAACGTGCTCGACAAACGGGACGGCAATAAATCCGTGTAGTGGATACACCTACAAAAAACAAACCATCAGAATTAGTGTCGCGCGCCTGAAGTACCGCATAACAACGTACAGAATCCAAAGGACGAATGTTCACGAGAGGGCTGCCATGAAGAAAGTTGCGGGAGCAAGAAACGTATTATTATTCCCTTTTTCCAGATTTATTTCTTTAATTTAACATAATGCAAATTATACGAAATAAGATGCTCATGCTCGCAGCATGAAAACACACAAGGAAACGCGTTATGTCAAATCAAAAAACCCGCTACGGCGGTCTGTTCTGTGTGCTTATCAACAGTTCCTTTTCAAGCTGGCTCGTCAAGGCTATGGAACGACTTGGTTTCAGCAGTTTTTGGGTCAATTTTTTTCTGTGGTTGCCGTGTCGGCTGGCCATGCTTGAAATCAAACTTGAGTATGGTTCTCTGGAGAATTTCTTCAATCAGGATCGGGATCGATAACAGCGGGTTGATTTTGGGTAATGAGGGCAGACGAGCGACGAGCGCAGCGAGGAACGAGGAATGCCTGAATGGACATAGTAACACTAGTCCATTCATTCCCATTTTGGGAAAGATTGAGTTAACCGGCATTAGTCCATTAATTCACCATTTGGCGCGGGTTTCCGTGGATTTTTTCACCCTTGAAACACCCTTAAAAACTGTTCCGCACACATTCAATGGGTTTGATGCCTTTTTTGAGGGGGAATTCTGATGATTTATTTGACCGTTTCTGAGGTTGCTGATTTTCTCCGGATATCTCCCAGGCGTGTCCGTACCTTACTGCAGCAGGGTCGTATTCGTGGAAGCAAAGATTCCCGGAATATCTGGCGTATTTCGATTCCTTTCTGCTTGTCTGTTAACTTGCGCGGCCCGCGTTCTAAAGCAGCTTATCGGGTTCATCTTGCCGGGAGGCAATCATGATCTCTGATGAAGCACTCGCAAAACGTTACGGCGTAACGCTTGGAGATATTCTTGAATGGTGTGTCGAAGGTCGCTTTGAAGGCGCTTTTTACCATCGCAGGGATCGACGCTGGTATATCCCGCTGCCCGTGAGGTATCACCATGCCCCGTAAACGTCGCTACAAACGCAAGCCGTACAAGCCTGTGAACTATGACACCATCCGTGAAACAAGGCTGCTGGCGGGTCTTACCCGGCAACAGGTTGCCGATATGCTTCGGGTTTCACTGCGTTCTGTTCAGTACTGGGAACGCGGCCTGGTTCACATGCCTTATGCCGCGTTCCGGTTTCTTCGCATCATGACGGGCTATGAGTTGCCCGGTGACTGGAAAGGCTGGATGTTACTGCGTAACAAACTGATTTCTCCTGAAGGCAAAACCTTTACTCCCGGTGATCTCTACCCTCTCAACTGGATGATCGACAAGGCTCGCATGTGGGACAAGGAATACCGTCGTCGTGTCAGTTCTGGATCAACTGCGCTGGTACCGTTTGCGTTACCCGGTAATGCGTGGCGCGGCTGGACGTGTCATGACGGCCGTTTGCTCTCTCCCGATGGTATGGCGTTTACGCCTGTTCACCTCAATTTCCTTGCGTCCATGGTTGACCGGATCTGCGGGGAGATCTCTTCAGTTCCGGTCACGGTCATCCAGGATGACGCACCATGAACGATTTGTGCCGCTGTATGCCGCGAAGAGCGATGAGCGCAGCGATAGAGCGATTGAGCAGTGCCAGAAGGTGTTGGAGTGATGAAAATCGCTTAAATCGCGTTTTAAGCCCTTTCTGTGGCCAGCAGAAAATATCGAGACCTTCGGCGACATCCGAGCTTGCGAGGAAGAGACCGAAGCAGCGTAGATTTTTCGTCGCGGGTTACGCCGTAACGCTTTCGGGATTGCTACCGCTCGCCCCCCATCCACCCCCTTACAAAACAGGGTTTCGGGGTTTGCGTGAAAATCTTTCTACCTCTTTTTATGGATATCTTTTCAACCATCAACTATTCTTTAAATCATGAATGCAAATTTTTCACACGCTATTTTTCCTCTGAATTTTTCTCCCGGAAATTTTGTAATTGTGCAAGCCATTGATTTTATTGCTTGCAAATTATACGAAATTAAATAAGCTTTTTGCGGATAAAGACAATTAGATACGGTTGGGCTTGGCTGAACAATCTAATCAGGAAATCTTTTCCAGCAGGCGGCAATAAGGGCAATCCGATGCAGACCAGATGATCGCCACAGGAGACGTGGATCGTTTTCAATGAGAATAAGGTGATCCAGCGGCACATCTTGCTTAAGCTGCTGTCACAACCAGGAACGTTTCCCCTCAGGGCTATTTTCAGCAGGTGATTGAATCGATCATCCCGGACCGCACGGCATAAGTTTCTCATGCCTTATGTTCCGATTGAGCATCAGAATTATGGCAGGAGGTTACTTTTCCTTGTCTCGTTCTCCTTCTTCGTGATTCACGAGAGACCGGATTGGTTCAATCAAATTTTCGCCACCAGAGGGAGTACTAATACCCAGCAGAACATGACTTCTGCGATAGCCATACAGAAAATAAAAAATCAGCCCAACTCCTGTCCAGATTGGAAATACCAGTTGAGCATCTGTTGGCAGAAACAAAAAAAGTGTTATGCAGCCGCCGATAGCAAGTGGTCCTACCAGCCAGATTACAGGTGCTTTAAAAGGTCTTGCACGATTCTTATCCTTGATCCGAAGAATCATGACGGATAGCGCTACCACTAGAAAAGCAAACAGCGTTCCGGAATTGGAGATATTCGCTAGCTTGCCTACTGGCAGGAAAGCGGCTGATGCCGTAACGACGAGCCCGGTAACCAGTGTTACAATATACGGGGTTTTGAAACGCGGATGAATATGGCTTAATACTTCCGGGAGCAGGCCATCACGCGACATGACGAAGAAAATACGCGTCTGCCCAAACAGCATCATGAGGATGACTGAAGGAAGCGCCAGGAAAGCTGCCAGACCGATCAGGTTGCCAACTTTCTCCCATCCGATCTGGCGTAGCACATGTGCCAGCGCTTCATGCGAACAGACAACCGGTTGTTGTCCCGCTGTTGCGAGCAATTTGCATTGCGCTGCCATTTCCCTGGAACCGGGCATAAGACCTTCCCCTGTGGCATCAATTAATGGCTGCGCACCTACCGCACCGACCACACCAGCGGAAATCAGTAAATAAAATAATGTACAAATCAACAATGAGCTGATCAGGGCAATCGGAAGATTTCGTTGTGGATCTTTGGTTTCTTCCGCCGCAGTCGATACCGCATCGAAACCGACATACGCAAAAAAAATGGATGCCGCTGCAGTGGCAACACCTGATGTTCCTAATGGCAGAAAAGGATCAAAGTGATTCATATCAGCAACCGGCAAAGCAAGTGCTATAAATGCTGTCAGAGCGACAATTTTGACCGCAACAAGAGTAGCATTGAATGTAGCGCTTTCCCGTGTGCCGATGATTAACAAACTGACAACCAGGATGCAAATGATTACTGCAGGCAGATTGATGATTCCCCCGGCAAAGGGGCCATTTACCAGAGCAAAGGGAATTTTAATCCCCAGCGAGGAATTCAATAATCCGACGAAATAGCCTGACCAACCTACGGCCACCGCACCAGCAGCAACAGAATATTCCAGGATCAATGCCCAACCCACCATCCAGGCGATTAATTCACCCAGTACTGCGTAGGAATAGGTATAGGCAGATCCGGATATCGGTACCATCGAAGAGAGCTCAGAATAGCAAAGCGCAGCCACTGCACAGACAAAACCGGCAATGACGAAAGCGATCATCATTCCGGGGCCGGCTTTCTGGGCGGCTTCGGCAGTTAGTACAAAAATACCGGTTCCTATAATTGCGCCGATTCCCAGCAAGGTCAGCTGCCACACGCCCAGGGAACGATGAAGACTTTTCTTGGCAGCCGTGGCCAGCATAGAGTCCAGCGATTTTATACGCCAGAAGATCATGAGCTTCCTCCTTCAATAAAAACAGGTAGTTGCAACATTTCTGAATTCAATGCGAGGTAGTGTACAAGAAATGCCATGACCAAAAACCCGAAATCGAGATACATTTCTATATACTTCTACATTTTTCACAATCTCTGCGAAATATTTGTAAACTGACAAGCTAAGGCGGTCTATGAAGAAACTCATTCCCAATTGAAAGTGACCCTGACACCTAAGAGCCTGTTCAATATCACGAGCTAAAACAGCACCGGCAAGAACAGCGGCGCAAAAAATATCTGGAAAAACAGTAGAATATCACAACAGGAAAAATGCAGGACTCAGCAGCAACAACCCCGCAACACATACTTTATCCGCAACGACGCACCTTTATCAGCCGTTGTAGGCGGTTTATTCGTCGACCATTCCCCCTAATGCATCCATCAATTCGGGCAGTAGCTGCCGCAATTCAGCCGTCATTAGGAAAAAATCGCTATCAAACTGTTCTTCAGCTGTTTCTGTCGATTCCCGGTCGATATCAAGTAAGGTTATTCGCTTTAACTGCAGATTTTCATCGAGAATAAATGAGATCCTGTCTCGCCAGGTTATTGCCAGTTTGATGACTTCCTTGCCAGTCCGGACATGCCGGGTAATTTCCTGTAGATCAGGCAATTGCTGCACATAGCTCACTGAAATCTTTTTATCCTCGCGGCTGCGGAAAATACTGTCGCTGTCAACAGAGAAAATTACAGGTGGTTCATCGCCTGATAGCCAGGCCGTCATGGCGGATATTGGTGCAATATTAGTTCTGACGCGCTTTAGCCCAATACCAGTCGATTTAATGAATGCCTCAATCAGGGTATCTGCTCTGGAAGCGCTCGCACCTTCAACAACAAACCAGCCATCCACTGGGTCGATCCACACATGATTCCGTTGCCGGACAGAAAACGCACGCGCCAGCAGCTCACGATAAGCTGCTTCCTTGATATCTTTCATCTGTTTGCGACCAGGTGGGTATCCCTGGTGTGATTCCATTTCCTGTGCACGAACTTTGGCAAGCTGATTGACAACTGACACAGGTAACAGCTTTTTTTCTACCCCCAGCGAGATCAGCATCTGCTGCCCATAGCTGTAGACCAGGCCAGCTTCCTCGGCTCCCGGGGAAACCCAGCCCTTGCTCTGCGCTTCCAGCCCTAGGCAGCCCTGCAATGTTTGCTTCGCTAACCGCTCTTCCAGCTCGTCAAAAGTAATCACTGCGTCGGCAAGACGGTAAATCTGTAAATTTTTAAACCACATGAATTTGTATTGAGATAGAAATGCGCGATTAACTACAACAAATCTGAGGATTCTAGTAATCCGGATAGGATCTGTTAACAGGTTGGCAAGTTGGCGCCCTGGAGACGAATCGAACGTCCGACCTACCCCTTAGGAGGGGGTTGCTCTATCCCCTGAGCTACCAGGGCGTGGGCTGCATTTTACGCCAAAATTCCGGATGAACGAAATTGGTATGCGCTCCTGATGTAGAAAAATTCAATTTATTACCAGATTTTCCACCAGGGTTTTTCTACCAGCGAACCGGAATCTGTAAGGTAAGCACTTTCCGGGAAATTTTTTTTGATGACTTTTTCTGTATCTTCGCGCAAATCGATCAGGCCCAACTCATTGTAGGCGCTTGCCATGATGTACAGCGCTTCTTCTGTCGCAGGCGTTTGCGGGTATTCTTCCAGTACAAACTGCGCACGCCTGAGAGCTGCTATGTAAGCTTTCCGTTTCATATAATACCGGGCGACATGAATTTCACCTCTTGCCAGCGCATTGACCAGATAAGCCATGCGCTGCAGTGCATCAGGCGTATATTTACTATCCGGATAACGGGTTACCAGCAGCTTGAAATCTTCAAATGATTCTCTTGAAGCCTTTGCATCCCGTTCGCTCAAATCCTGCTTAATGATTTTGGTGGTTATATACCCCAATAGACCTTGATCATCGTTAAAGCTAGCGAGTCCCTTGATATAATAAGCATAATCAATATTATGATGATGTGGGTAGAGCTGGATAAACCGGTCTGCCGCTGCAATGGCTGAGGCCTGTTCCTGATCCTTATAGTAGGCGTAAGCTATTTCAAGCTGTGCCTGTTGAGCAAACCGTCCATAGGGATAACGGGCTTCCAGTGCTTCGAACAATTTGACTGCAGCTGAATAATTACCCTCGTTAAGCTCATTTTTGGCTTCGATATAAAATTTACTCGCAGACCACTGGCTGTTATCAACCGTTTTTTCGGACAGAATGCCACATGCGGCCAACAATACCATCAACCACCCTGCCAAAAATTGTCGCAACATAATGAATAATCTCAATAACGGGCAAGATGGACGCAATTATAGCGCAAAGCCTGATTCATCCACAGCCAGCGGCCAGAAAAATGAAGATATTATCGAATTGATCGCGCCAGATAATCTTGCAGGATTGCGGCTGGATCAAGTGCTGGCTCAGTTGCTTCCTCAATGGTCGCGCAGCCGGTTACAGCGATGGATTGGAGAAGACCGTGTCAGTGTGGATGGCTCAGCAGGATCAACCAGGCAAAAAATATGGGGAGGAGAAATAATCCATGTTACAGCTGGTCTGGTTGAAAGTGATCAAAGCCATCAGGCTGAGGCGATTCCACTCAGTATTATCTACGAAGATGATCATTTGATTGTCATCGATAAACCCGCTGGTCTAGTCGTTCATCCAGGAAACGGTAACTGGCATGGAACATTATTAAATGCTTTGCTTAACCATGCTCCACAACTCAGCCAGGTGCCACGTGCCGGTATCGTTCACCGACTGGATAAAGACACTACAGGCCTACTGGTTGTTGCTAAGACAATCGAGGCACAACTTGATCTGGTCAGGCAATTACAGCAGCGTACTGTCAAACGTCACTATTTCGCGCTCGCGCTGGGTGGGATCGAGAAAGATGGCCTGGTAGACGCACCCATTGGCCGACACCCTGTGCATCGCACCCGCATGGCCGTGGTGAAAAATGGCAAACCTGCCCGCACATATTATCGGGTTCTGGAAAAATTTGTTGCCTGCACATTGCTGCAATGTAGTCTGGAAACTGGACGTACGCACCAGATTCGTGTTCATCTGATGTCTATTGGTCATCCGTTGGCGGGAGATCCAGTGTATGGCAAAATTTCATCTGATCCACCAACAGCTGATGCGATCGTACACCTGCCAAGACAAGCATTGCACGCCCGGCAGCTCGAACTGACGCATCCTAACAGTGGACAGATTATGCACTGGGAATCTTCGCTGCCGGATGATATGAGCAGACTCTTACAGATAATGCGGAAGACCCCACGACCCATCCTGGCATTTTCATGAATCCGTATTTCTGGATGTAATCGGTGTAATTATTTCCGGGTTTCTATCCAAAACACAGATAAGCTATAGTTTTCTACCTGAAATAAAATGACTGACCTATTTATTCGGTGTCTGCCCAACGGTACAATACCGGCCAACGTACCTTCCTTGCATTTTCTCTGCCAAGCTCGTGTACCTTACAAACCGTTTCACAAGTAAATGTTATTTTTCTGGAGAAAAAACTGTGGCAGCTGATGTTTTAAAGATGATTCAGGACCATGAAGTCAAGTTCATTGATCTGCGCTTCACCGATACCAACGGCAAGGAACATCATGTCACAGTTCCCGCACATGTCTTGGATGCCGATAAATTCGAGGATGGTCATCCGTTCGATGGATCCTCAATTGCCGGCTGGAAAAACATTCACGCATCCGATATGTTGCTTATACCTGATCCAGAAACTGCTTCGCTGGATCCTTTTATGGAAGAAACCACATTGCTGCTAACTTGCGATGTGATTGATCCTGCTGATGGGCAGGGATACAACCGCGACCCGCGATCACTGGCCAGACGGGGAGAAACTTATCTGAAATCCACCGGCATTGGTGACGTTGCCTACTTTGGCCCGGAACTGGAATTTTTTATTTTTGACTCGGTACGCTGGCACACCGACATGTCTGGGTGTTTTGTCAAGATTGAATCAGAAGAAGCTTCCTGGAGCTCCAAAAAACGCTATGAAGGCAGTAATAATGGTTATCGTCCCGCAATCAAAGGCGGATATATGCCGGTGCCACCAGTAGATTCTCTGCACGATATTCGCTCAGCCATGTGTATGGTGCTTGATGAACTGGGAATCCCTGTAGAAGTTCATCACCACGAAGTTGCCAATGCCGGACAATGTGAAATTGGTACCCGCTTCAACAGCCTGGTGAAACGCGCCGATTGGAATCAACTGATGAAGTACGTCATTCATAATATTGCTGTTTCCTACGGCAAAACAGCAACATTCATGCCCAAGCCAATTGTTGGTGACAATGGTTCGGGTATGCACGTCCATCAGTCAATCTGGAAGGACGGTAAAAACCTGTTTGCAGGGAACGGTTATGCCGGTATGTCTGAAATCGCGCTGTATTACATCGGGGGCATTATCCGACATGCCAAAGCACTGAATGCTTTTGCCAATCCAGGCACCAATTCGTATAAAAGGCTGGTTGCCGGTTTTGAAGCCCCTGTCAATATTGCTTATTCTTCCAGCAACCGGTCAGCCGCTGTGCGTATCCCCTATGCTAGCAGCCCAAAACA
The DNA here is from genome assembly GCF_009833115.1 of Nitrosomonas sp. GH22. Lineage (NCBI taxonomy): Bacteria > Pseudomonadati > Pseudomonadota > Betaproteobacteria > Nitrosomonadales > Nitrosomonadaceae > Nitrosomonas > Nitrosomonas sp. GH22. The sequence goes on along the minus strand of NZ_QRCA01000010.1, from coordinate 121,812 downwards.
GCGCCGTATTGAAATACGCTTTCCCGATCCCAGTGCCAACCCTTATCTGACCTTTACCGCCCTACTGATGGCAGGGCTAGATGGTATACAAAACAAAATCCATCCAGGCGATCCGATGGATAAAAATCTGTATGATCTGCCCCCGGAAGAAGCCTCGATGGTACCCAATACCTGCACATCACTGGAAGAAGCTCTGGAAAGCCTGGATCAGGATCGTGAATTTTTGACACGCGGTAACGTATTTTCCAACGATATGATTGACGCCTTTATCAAGCTTAAATCGGAAGAGGCAACATTGTTACGTACCACTACACATCCTGTTGAGTTTGCCTTGTACTACAGCCTATAAAAAGACGGTATTAATCAACGCTTATTCACAGATCACCAACAACACCACCCGACTTAAAATCTGATATTTCCCGGGCAGAACTTCGTATTTCGCTAATTCGTTAAATATGGGGTTCCGGTTCAAACTCATCTATTTTAGAAATCGGGGGGTATCCATGAAAAAAACTTACTGCACGATCATACTGTCTGGAGTCATATCACTCGTATTTTCCACTGTTAGTGCAGCTTCCGGTATTCACAAGTTAGTGGATGAGCATGGGCGCATCATCTTTACCAATAATGCAGCCAAAGATTCCATAAGAATTCAACCCGAAAAATCCAGATCAACGATTTCCTCCCGCCAAATAAATGGCGTTGCCGGAAATCATCCCAGAGTCAGCAAACTGCAGCAGGATCAGCGAGATACCAAACGTCGGAGAATTCTTTCTCAGGAACTCGCTAATGAAACCAGGTTACTGGAAGACACCCTGAAAACAATTGATCTGACTCTCCGGAAAACGGAAAATTATTTACCAAATCACCCTTACTTCACGTCAAATTATTTTGATATTCTCCAACTGCGTAACCAGGCAGCTTCACACGAACGTAACATCAAGGCACTTAATGCAGAGCTCAATAATCTCTGAAACAAACCTGATTACGGTTAGAGTCTGCCGTTTGATTGGCTGCCTCAGATTTATTATCTTGAATTTTGCAGCCACCTACAACTATCTGAATAATATTCATCGTTTTTCCTCATTACAAGATAACTAATGTGATATTCCTGAAGGTTGGCAGTCTCCGTTATAATCAAGTTTAACATCTGCATATTCTATATTTGTAGGCGACAAGCAAGGCCACCGGTCAGCTCCGTATTTGAAGAACACGCCCTCTCACTCCACTTGAAAACAATCAGATGTCTTCCGTATCTGATTTGTTGTATCAACCAGTAATCTGGAAAGAAAATTTCATCATGAGAAATAAAATCACGATAAACTGCCATCCTTTTGTGCGTGCGAGATTTATTATCAGCAACTCTCCGGATAAATATTATCAATCCCGGACGAAAACTAAACAAATATGAAACAACCTGAATGTCTTGCCTTGGCAGATCTGATTACAAAAAAAATATCAGCCCTGCTCCATACCCAATTAAGCACCAATCCCGGCATAACAAGCCAGATCTTTGGAACGCCACTTATAGTGGTACAACAGAGTAAGGATATTTTTGCATGATTGACTGGTCCTATACGGCGGCCGGTACCTTCACAGGCTTTATTATCGGATTGACTGGTGTTGGTGGCGGTGCTCTGATGACACCCATCTTGTTACTGTTTTTCGGGATATCGCCAACAACCGCTGTCGCTACTGATTTATGGTTTGCCGCCATCACCAAAATAGCCGGTGCACGAATACATCATACCAATGGCAATGTGGATTGGCAGGTAGTCAAGCGTCTGTGGGCAGGCAGTCTTCCGATGGCTTCACTGATCGTACTACTGATAAGTATGGGGACACATATCGTAAAGGTAGACTGGCTTACAAAATGTATTGGTATAGTAGTGCTGGTTACAGCTATCGGGTTACTGGTAGCTCCCAGACTGATCGCTTTTGCTAAAAGAAAGCAGATTGGACAGCCGGAACGATTTAAGACAATGCAAGCAGTGCTTACAATCTTCGCAGGCGCAATTCTTGGAGTATGCGTTGCACTGACATCAGTAGGTGCCGGAGTCTTGGGAAGCGTAATGCTTCTGTACCTGTATCCACTACGCATAACCCCACATCGCCTAGTTGCTACAGAAATTGTGCACGCTATACCACTAGCGATTATTGCTGGCTTGGGTTATTTGTTCGCAGGTATGGTGGACGGAGAGATGCTTATTAGCCTGTTAGCAGGCTCAATACCGGCGGTCATTGCAGGAAGTAAGCTTGCCAGCAGGATTACAGGACAATGGATCCGGTTCGCTTTAGCAATTGTGCTTGCTGCAGCAGGGTTGAAAGTTCTTTTATAAAGAACCATTTCAATGCGCCGTCTGAAAAACAGTTGACACTTATATTTCAAGGAATATGTTACAGGATAAAATCCTTTAACTAGATACCACCCGAATATCTGGCTCAATCGTTCTCAGAAGCTGCTCAATTCCACGCAATGTTCCAGATATGGAACTTGGGCAAGTTCCACATGCCCCCTGATAATGAATACGCAGAAGGCTGCCTTCCAGAGCCAGTACATGAAGATCACCACCATCATGCTGCAAATAAGGTCTCACCTCTTCTTCCAGTAAAATATTGATTCGCTCCAATCGTTGCTGATCCTCCTCGCTAAGATTTGCCAGCGCCTCACTAGCAGCAGCAACCACGGTGGCTGATTGATCCGTCGCAGCCGGCGCAGCCCGAATTGGATCTGCCACCTCTCGCGCCAGATCCTGCCAATCCGCACCTCCATCCTGTGTAATCGTGATCCAGCGATCCACATAAAAGACATTGATAACATGATCAATATCAAACAACGCGGCAGCAAGCGGATCATCAGCCGCCTGTTCGGCGTTATTGTAAGATTTGGTAACCCCCCAAGTCAGTGGCTCCTTCAGGATGAACTTCAATGCATTAGGGTTTGGAGTTCCCTCAATTTCTGCAATCTTCGGCATGGCTATATATCAGTAATTATTTGCTACGGGATTGTTGTTTAGGTGACTATCTGCTTCAGTTGTGGCATCTCCTGTTGAATTCATGGCCGCATGCAGGGTATGCCACGGCAGAATCGCACACTTGACTCTGGTCGGTAAATCACGTACCCCTGCAAGCACCTTGAGCCGACCAAGATGATCAAAATCCTTGTTTTCTCTACTTACCAGCATATCCCGAAATTCCTGAATCAAAGCTTCTGCTTCCTGACGAGATCTTCCCTTAACGGCATTGGTCATCATTGAAGAGGAAGCCTTACAAATTGCACAGGATTCACCTCGAAATACAATTTCTTCAATACGTTCATTCAGCATATTGACATCCAGGTCAATCCGATCGCCGCACAGCGGATTATGTCCTGTCGCATGGTGGGTAGGATGGCTAAGAGAACCATAGTTACGCGGCTTGCGATTATGATCAAGAATAACTTCTTGATAAATTGATTTCAGACTCATTGTGCGAAAACCTTTTGTACAGACCGAATACCTGCCACCAGAGCATCGATCTCTTTTTTAGTATTATAAAAAGAAAATGAGGCACGCGACGTTGCCGCCACATTAAAACGCTGCATAATCGGTTGTGCACAATGATGCCCTGTGCGCACAGCTATACCTTCCTGGTTCAGTAAAGTACCAACATCATGCGGATGAATACCATCAATAACAAACGATATCACCGCAACCTTATTCGGGCAATCACCTATGATTTTCACGTCTGGGATCATTCTGATTTGCTCAGAAGCATAAAGCAGCAGCTCATGTTCATAATCAGCAATAGCATCAAGGCCGATCTGTTCCAGATAATCAATTGCCGCACCAAAACCTATGGCCGCCGCAATAGGAGGAGTACCTGCCTCAAATTTATATGGTATCTCGTTATATGTTGTTTTTTCAAAGGAAACCGAAGCAATCATGTCCCCTCCTCCCTTGAATGGTTGCATAGATTCAAGCAAATGCGCCTTTCCGTACAAAATACCAATCCCGGTGGGACCGCACATTTTGTGCGCCGAGAAAGCATAAAAATCGCAATCGAGATCCTGCACATCTATTTTCAAATGAGGCGCTGCCTGGGCGCCATCAATCAAAACAGGAACATCATGCTGATGTGCTATGGCAATCATGCGTTTGATCGGATTGATGCTACCAAGTGCATTGGAAACATGCGACAAAGCTACAAATCGGGTCTTGGAATTAAAAAGTTTTTCATATTCCTCCACCAGAAGCTCACCTGCATCATTAATTGGGGCTACCCGGATATGCGCACCTCTTTCCTCGGCCAACATCTGCCAAGGCACAATATTGGAATGATGTTCGAGCTCGGACAAAATAATTTCATCGCCACGCTGAATGAATTTACGTCCATACCCATGCATCACTAGATTGATACTGTCAGTTGTACCACTAGTGAATATCACCTCTCTATCTTCACGCGCACCGATAAAATTTTGCAGTTTGTACCGTGCCGCTTCATATTCCTGTGTAGCCAGGTTGGATAAATAATGTACCGCACGATGAATATTTGCATGCTGAGTTTTCTGGTAACGAACCAGACAATCAATGACTGCCTGCGGCATTTGGCTAGAAGCAGCGTTGTCAAGATAAATCAGCGGTTTGTCATCTACCTTGATATCAAGAATCGGAAAATCTGCACGAAATTTCCCTATTCCAGGTACAGTTGTTTGCGGTGCAGATGAAGTCACTAATGTGTCAACAATTTTCATGATTTAGCTAATGCGTGTTCTTACAAGAATATATTCTTCAAGCCGTTGCCTGAGTGAAGCCACTATAACGCGGTTAATAATTTCGCCTCCGAATGCGTATGTCAGCAGATTGCGGGCTACTTCTTCTGCGAATCCCCTGCTTTGTAGATAAAAAAGGGATTCCTTATCAAGCTGGCCTACCGTGGCGCCATGCGCGCATTTAACATCATCGGCAAATATCTCAAGCTGAGGTTTGGTATCCATACGTGCTTTTTCTGACAGCAACAAATTATGGTTCAACTGCCTGGCATCAGTCTGTTGCGAATGTGGACGAACCATAATTTCTCCACTGAAAACACCATGTGCGCTCTCGTCCACAATGCATTTGTGAAGTTGTCTGCTCCTGCCATGCGGACTGGCATGATCGATGAATGTATGTGTATCTGCGAGCTGACGATCAGCTATCAGCGCTAATCCATCTATTTGACACTCAGCACCCTCACCCGCCAGCGTAATTTTCTGGTCAAAACGTGAAATACGCGCGCCAAGCGCAAGACTGACCGAATCATAATGTGCTGTCTTTGCAACAAACGTAGAGTTATTAGCAATATGAAAAGCTTGCGAAGCTTCGCGTTGTACTCGGATATGATTCACACGGGCTGATTCCCCGACGTATATTTCTGTTACTGCATTTGTCAGGGATACGCCTTCCTGCCACGCCACATATTCTTCGACAATTGTTACTTCAGCTCCGGATTCAGCAACAAGCAAGCAGCGCGGATAGGCAGCCACTTCCTTTCCGGAAGTAATATATAAAATATGAACCGGCACTGTTATGGAAACATTGGCCGGTATAACAATACAAATACCGTCATGCATGAGCGCAGTATTCAGTGCCACAAATACATCATCCTGAAAATCAGCAAGCTGGCCGAGATACTGTTCTGTTTTGGAAGCACATATACCAGTCAATTCGGATAAACTACAAACAATGATAGAACCATCATCTGTCAAGCCGGATAGCCCCGGCATATACTGGCCATCAACAAATACCAGTCTACAAGTAGGCTCATCCAGAAAAGTACTTTTCTGGCTATCCAAGCCTGGTAATGAAGCCGTTGAAGCTCTCGGAAACAGTGTATTCCTGAGTGAGGAAATATCAGTAAAGCGCCATTCCTCATCACGGATCGTAGGTAGCCTGAGTGACTCGATACGACTTAACGCATTTGCCCGAAGCCGATTTAGATAAGATACAGTACGAGAAGGCTCACCTTCTTTCCTCCAGGATTCAATCAATTTCTCAAGATAATCATCCCAGATAACCGTGCTCATGGCAGCGCCCCGGTAATTTGTTCATTTGTATGAATCCAGTCATAACCGTGCGTTTCCAGAGCCTGCGCGAGTTCTTTGCCACTTGTTCTGATGATACGTCCTGCCTCCATTACATGCACATAATCAGGAACAATATAATCCAGCAAACGCTGATAATGTGTTACCAAAATCAGGGCATTATCTTTATTGGATAACTGGTTAACCCCATTGGCAACTATTCTGAGCGCATCAATATCCAATCCTGAATCCGTTTCATCCAGCAAAGCAAGACGGGGTTCAAGTAAAGCCATCTGCAATATTTCGTTGCGTTTCTTTTCGCCTCCTGAGAATCCTTCATTAACGCTGCGATCAAGAAAATCCGGATTCATCTTGAGCAGTTTCATTTTCTCCCGCACGAAATCATCGAACTCAAGAGGATCTAGCTCTTCCTCACCGCGTTGCCCCTGGACAGTGTTATAAGCCAACCGTAGAAATTGGTTATTAGCAACGCCCGGTATTTCTACCGGATATTGAAAAGCGAGAAATATCCCTGCACGCGCACGCTCTTCTGGTGCCAATGCTGACAGATCCTGACCATCAAACAACAGCGTTCCCCGGGTAACTTCATAGCTCGGATGACCAGCCAGCACCTTAGCAAAGGTACTCTTTCCCGAGCCATTTAATCCCATAATGGCATGGATCTCGCCACTCCTTACCGTGATATCCACTCCTTTGAGAATCTCGGCTCCGCTAACTGTTGCATGTAAATCATGGACTTCAAGCAGAATCTTGCTATTTGCATTTATCATCCGACACTCCCTTCCAGTTTGAAGCTGAGTAATTTAGTGGCCTCTACTGCAAATTCCAAAGGTAATTGCTGAAAAACCTCTTTACAAAAACCATTAATAATCATTGAGACCGCTTCTTCCGCATCGATGCCACGTTGTGCGAAATAAAACAGCTGATCTTCTCCAATTTTGGAAGTTGAAGCTTCATGTTCAACTTGTGCACTATTATTTTGTACTTGAATATAAGGGAAAGTATGAGCCCCGCATTGGCTGCCAATCAACATCGAATCACATTGCGAATAGTTGCGGGCATTCCGTGCTGTTGGGGTAATTCTCACCAAACCGCGATAGCTGCTGTTAGATTGGCCTGCCGAAATTCCTTTACTCACGATGGTGCTGCGCGTATTCGGACCGATATGAATCATTTTGGTACCGGTGTCAGCCTGTTGATGGTGATTAGTGACAGCAACGGAATAGAATTCTCCAACAGAGTTTTCTCCACGCAAGATACATGAAGGATATTTCCAGGTAATAGCCGAACCAGTTTCCACCTGTGTCCAGGAAATACGTGAATTCCTGCCTTTGGCCAGTCCACGCTTGGTAACAAAATTATAAATGCCCCCGACGCCATTCTCATCCCCGGCATACCAGTTCTGTACAGTTGAATACTTGATATCCGCATCATCCAGAGCAATCAATTCGACTACGGCCGCATGAAGTTGATTCGTATCAAAACGGGGAGCAGTACATCCTTCCAGATAGGAAACGGACGCGCCCTCCTCTGCAATAATCAGCGTACGTTCAAATTGCCCGGATTCTTCCGTGTTGATACGGAAGTAGGTGGATAAATCCATAGGGCATTTAACCCCTTTCGGAATAAAACAGAAAGAACCATCCGTAAATACAGCGGAATTCAGTGCTGCATAGTAGTTGTCCCCTGGCGGCACAACTGTACCCAGGTACTGTCTGATTAACTCGGGATACCGCTGAACGGCCTCCGAAATCGAACAGAAAATAATACCAACCTCAGCCAGTTTTTCTTTATAAGTTGTTGCAACCGATACGCTGTCAAAAATAACGTCAACAGCAACTCCTGCCAGTGCCGCCCGCTCATGCATGGGGATACCCAGCTTTTCAAATGTACGCAACAGCTCAGGATCAACTTCATCCATGCTGGCAAGCTTTTTCTTTGGCTTGGGCGCCGAATAATAGCTGATATTCTGAAAATTAATTTTGGGATATTTAACATTTTGCCAAGTGGGCTCAATCATATTGAGCCACCTCCGATAAGCCTCCAATCTGAACGTAAGCAGCCATTCAGGTTCATTTTTCTTGGAAGAAATCAGCCGGATAATATCCTCATTGAGCCCTTTAGGCGCAATATCGGATTCTATATTCGTAACGAAGCCGTGCTTATATGGTTGATTCACCAAATTTTGTAATGCAGCACTCATTTTTATAATTCCTGAATTTCTAAGTTTTAAGGCTGAAACTCTCTCCACAGCCACAAGTATTGTCTATATTTGGATTGCTAAATTTAAAAGAGCTGTTTAGACCTTCCTGGACAAAATCAATCTCAGAACCATCAATAAAAGACAATTGATCGCGTTTAACGATAACCTTGGCATCATTTGATTCAAACAATTGATCATCTTCCAGCACATCGTCAGCATAATCAAAACTGTACGCGAATCCCGAACAACCTGATTTCTTGATTCCAAGTCGTAACGCCACCCCTCTACCTCGCTTGCCCAGTTGATGCTGAATCTGTCTGGCCGCACGCTCAGTTAATGTAATCGCCATAATTCACTCTATTGCAAACAAATAATCAGAATGCAGCTTCCCGCATGTCATATAATTTAACTACTGCCTGTTCACGCTGTAGTTCGCGCTGACTCTGCTCCTCCACCAGCCGTTCCAGGGTGACATTGCCAAGATAATCAAATATGATCTCATTCAGCTTTGTCCATAAATCATGGGTCATGCATTTACTGTCGCCCAGACAGTTTTCCTTACCACCACATTGCGTGCTATCGATGGGCTCATCCACAGCCAAAATAATGTCGGCCACCGATACCTCATCCAATCCTTTAGCCAGACAATACCCTCCGCCGGGCCCGCGCACGCTGTCAACTAACTTCCGCTGACGCAACTTGGAAAACAGCTGTTCCAGATAAGACAGCGAAATTCTTTGTCGTTCACTGATATCTGCCAATGCAACTGGTCCACCCCCATGCCGTATCGCGATATCCAGAAGTGCTGTTACCGCAAACCGCCCCTTTGTTGTTAATCTCATTTCAACCTCTTAGCATGTAATTTTAAAGCGATTAGAACCACTTACCGCTGATTTTCCCCAAAAACGAAACTATATAATACCTGACTATATTAGTCAACTATAGTCGGAGGTAAATATCTGTTGTTGCGAAACGTAAGTAAACTCTTTATATTTGCCAACATGATACAGCCCGTCAGAATCAACTTCTTCTATCATCCTTCTTACCCGACGACTCTGTTATGTCTGCTCGGACGACTGCTGCGCCTTGGGCGCTAATTATTCCAACCATTTTCCCATCTGTTTGAAGTGTAAAGGCTGGCATACCAGCCAACCGTCCGGTTTGAGCCAGAATAATATGGAGTAGAACAATGAAAGAGCGTTTGGTTATTTTTGATACAACGTTGCGTGATGGTGAACAAAGTCCCGGTGCATCCATGACCATGGAAGAGAAAGTGCGTATCGCTAGACAGTTGGAGCGCATGGGTGTGGATGTAATCGAAGCAGGTTTTCCAGCAGCATCAAAAGGTGACTTTGAGGCTGTCAAGGCAGTTGCGGAGGCCGTGAGCAACAGCACGGTATGCGGTCTTTCCCGTGCGATAGAAGCTGATATCAATCGTGCCGGTGAAGCTCTGCAGGCAAATCAGAATATGCGCATCCACACCTTCATCGCCACCTCACCAATTCACATGAAGAACAAACTGCGCATGTCGCCTGATCGGGTCATCGAACAAGCGATCAAGGCAGTAAAGTGGGCTCGCCAATATACGGATAACGTTGAATTTTCTCCTGAAGATGCCGGACGATCCGAAATAGATTTTCTTTGCCGGATTCTGGAAGCTGTAATTGATGCAGGTGCCCGGACGTTGAATATTCCGGATACAGTGGGATACACCATGCCGGATCAGTTTGGCGGTCTAATCCGCACGTTACGTGAACGAATTCCGAATTCTGACAAAGCTGTTTTCTCCGTTCATTGTCATAATGATCTCGGCCTGGCGGTAGCCAACTCGCTGTCTGCAGTCATGAATGGCGCGCGCCAGGTTGAATGCACCATCAATGGCTTGGGTGAACGCGCTGGCAATGCTGCTCTTGAAGAAGTAGTGATGGCCGTGCGTACACGGCAAGATTACTTTCCATGCGACACACGCATTGATACAACCCAGATCGTATCTACTAGCAAGCTGGTTTCTGGAATTACCGGATTTCCGGTGCAACCCAACAAAGCTATTGTCGGTGCTAATGCTTTTGCCCATGAATCAGGTATTCATCAGGATGGTGTACTCAAACATCGTGAGACCTATGAAATCATGCGCGCAGAAGATGTCGGCTGGGGAGCGAACAAATTGTTGTTGGGCAAGCATTCCGGTCGTAATGCGTTTCGCAGTCGCTTGAAAGAACTGGGAATCGAATTGGAATCAGAAGAGAAACTGAATACCATATTTATCCGTTTCAAGGACCTTGCGGACAAAAAACACGAGATTTTTGATGAAGATCTGCACGCGCTTGTTTCGGATGAAGCACAGATACCCGAAGAGCATTACCGTTTACTCTCACTAGTCGCACACAGTGAAACCGGAGAAATACCTTTTGCACAGGTCGTTATTGCTACAGGAAATAACGAGCAACAGGCCGAATCAGAAGGAAGCGGGCCAGTAGATGCGACGTTTCGTGCTATTGAAAAAATATTGAACAGTAAGGCAGAATTGCAATTGTTTTCTGTAAATAACATCACCAGCGGAACAGATGCCCTGGGTGAAGTAACTGTTCGATTGCAAAAAGTCGGACGAATCGTCAATGGCCATGGAGCAGATACAGACATCATTGCAGCTTCTGCCAAAGCTTACCTGAATGCCTGTAATAAACTGCACACCAGCCTGGAGCGCACACACCCACAGGTTTAGATCCGAAAATAATTAGAAATTGTCTAGCATAAAGTTGATTTTATAAAAATAACCAGGGGAAATTCCAATTCCGGTACAGATACAATTGCTGTATCGGAATTTTACAAAAAGCTCAATAGAGCTTGTGAAACGCATTGTCTTGGTCAGCCTATCGGAATACGTGATGAAACAACAATGGGGAACTATAGCATTACTCACCTTGATTTTATGCCTGTCTGTCAAAGGAGTTGAAGCATACGGCTTCCATTTCGAGGATAGCGCAGGTAAAACTCATACTTTATCGGATTACAAAGGGAAGTGGGTGCTGGTTAATTTCTGGGCAACATGGTGTCCACCTTGCCTAAAAGAAATTCCGGATCTTTCGAGGCTATCACAGGAAAGAAACGATATCGTAATCATCGGAATCGCTATGGAATACGACAATACTAAAGACGTTATGCAATTCGTAAAGAAAATGGCGATTTCCTACCCGATTGTACTGGGTGACAGGGCAGCGGCAGCTCAGATCGGGGATGACATCTCGATGTTGCCGAGCACATATCTGTTTGATCCTGATGGAAAGCCTGCAGCACGTAAAATCGGACTGATTACTCGTGCCGAAATTGAAACCTTCATTGATGCCCGCTAAGAAGGCAATATAAATTCTAGTTATTGTGAAACTGTGGAGTAAGTCCAATGGCGATGCCAGGCATTAAACACAAGATTAGGGTAATCGGCCTTGCCCAGACTGCCGTTATATCTTCCCAGCGCCCTGAAATAATCACCTTTCTCCAGATCGAGGTAGTGGCGCAGGATTGTGCAGCCGTAACGTAGGTTGACACGCAGATGAAACAAGTTGTGTTCCTGGCTGCCTATCAGATCTACCCAGAACGGCATGACCTGCATATACCCGCGCGCTCCGGCAGAAGATACAGCATATTTTCTGAAATTACTCTCAACCTGGATAATGCTAAGTACTAACTCAGGATCAAGACCAGCGCGAGTAGCTTCATAATGAACGGTCATCAGAAATGCTTTGCGCTCTTCAATTTCCGAGATCCGTTTCTCCAGGCGCTTCATCATGCTGTCTAGCCAGTTTCTTGCCTCGAGATCGGAAAGTGTAACAAACATGGGTACAGCCCTGTCACTAACGGTACGCTGTAATACTGTCCGGGTGCTGACCGACAAGGATTCATAAGCCTGAGACCCTGCCATAGCCGTACTTGCAATGAAAAATGATAGAAAATTTATCAGCCGCCACATATTTCCCTGATAACAGGGATAACCTCCTGTAGAGAAAGTAAACGGGATGTTTTATCCAGCCTCCCCTGGTATTCCACCATCCCATCCCGCAAATTTCGCTCACCAATAACAATACGGTGCGGAATCCCAATCAGCTCCTGATCTGCAAACATAACACCTGGTCGCTCCTCCCGGTCATCCAGCAATACTTCGATGCCTGCTGCACGACATGCTCGATACAGTTTTTCCACTTCAGCCTGGATCTGAAGGTTTTTATGATAACCAATCGGGATAATCGACAACTGAAACGGAGCAATTGCTACTGGAAATATGATGCCGCGCTCATCACAGTTTTGCTCAATAGCCGCAGCAACGATGCGTGAAACACCGATACCATAACAACCCATTTCCAGAATTTGAGTCTGGCCAGATTCATCCAGATAGGTTGCTTTCATTTTTTCAGAATATTTGGTGCGCAACTGGAAAATATGACCAACCTCAATACCACGGCAAATTTCGAGCATTCCTTTTCCATCAGGCGAAGGATCACCTGTAACCACATTGCGGATATCGAATACCTGGACTGGCAATGGCAGATCACGTTCAAAATTAACTTGAGTCAGGTGATAGCCTTCTTCATTTGCCCCGCAGACGAAATTGCTCATTTCCAGAACTGCCCGATCAGCGATAATTTCAGTTTTCACACCGATCGGACCAAGATATCCTGGAAGGCAACCAGTTTTAGCAATAATTCTGCTTTCATCAGCAAACTCGAAGTTACTCAGAAACGGGATTTTTCTGGTTTTTGTTTCATTGAGCTGATGATCGCCTCGCAGCAGCAGTAGATAAAATCGGCCATCGGCTATCACTGCCAGTGTTTTAAGAGTCTGTTCTATTGGAACGCTCAGAAATTCAGCAACATCCGAACAGGATTTACGATCAGGGGTAGCAATTTTTTTCATCACACCCGCCGGATCCTTACGCAGAATTCCATGTGATATTGCTTCAGCAAGTTCAATATTGGCGGCATAATCGGAATCAGGGCAAAATGCGATAGCATCCTCACCTGAATCAGCCAGCACGTGAAATTCATGTGATCCGCTACCCCCTATCGCCCCAGTATCAGCAGCCACTGCGCGAAATTTCAATCCGATCCGGGTAAAAATTCTGCTGTATGTTTCATGCATAAGCTGGTAGGTTTGTTCCAGACTGCCCAGATCAGCATGAAAGGAGTAGGCATCCTTCATGATAAATTCCCTGGCGCGCATCACACCAAAACGTGGGCGGATTTCATCACGAAACTTGGTCTGAATCTGATAGAAATTAATAGGCAGTTGCCGATAGCTTTTAATTTCACGACGAGCAATATCAACAATAACTTCTTCATGTGTCGGCCCAAAGCAGAAATCATGCTGATGCCTATCTTGAATTTTCAGCATTTGCGGACCAAATACATCCCAGCGACCTGATTCCTGCCAAAGTTCAGCTGGATGAACAGCGGGCATCAGAAGCTCTAGCGCACCACTGCTGTTCATTTCCTCACGGATGATATGTTCAATCTTGTGTAGAATTCTCAGACCAAGCGGCATCCAGGTATACAATCCGCTGCCCAGACGCTTAATCAGCCCGGCCCGCAACATCAACCGGTGACTGGCCAGCTCGGCTTCAGCAGGAGCTTCTTTGAGCGTCGAAAGGAAGAATTGGGAAACACGCATGATGAGGTTCCATTTATCATAGTAGGTAATAAGATAATTTTACCTTGAAACTGTTTTGATCCGGTACGCTTTAGCGGGAATTGACTACAGCATTGCAAGTCAAATTTAGCATGCTGTAAAGATGTTGATGATGCTCCTACTGAGAGTAGCAGCTGTAAATCACACTCAAAATATGGAAAAATTATCGGAAATTCACTGTAAATCAAGCTAAATTGACAGATAAATTGTATGATCGACCGTAATGGATATAGAGCAAATGTCGGTATTATCCTTCTGAACTCAAAAAGCCAGGTGTTCTGGGGAAAACGTGCCCGACAGAATTCATGGCAATTTCCGCAAGGCGGAATTAAATCAGGCGAAACACCAACGCAGGCAATGTACCGGGAACTGGCTGAAGAAACAGGCTTGCAGCCTGTTCATGTGGAAATTTTGGGCCGGACACGAGAATGGTTACGTTACGATGTACCCGCCTGCTGGACTCGCCGCGACTGGCGCAAGAACTATCGTGGCCAGAAACAAATCTGGTTTCTGTTGCGTATGCTGGGAAGAGATTGTGATGTATCACTCAAAACTTGTGCGCATCCCGAATTTGATGCCTGGCGCTGGAACCAGTATTGGGTTGAACTGGAATCTGTGGTTGAATTCAAGCGACAGGTCTATCGCCTGGCGCTGACAGAACTTTCACGATTACTGGATCATGAGACCTGCCTGGGTAATGATCAAGCCTACAGGGAGCCACTGGAACCAGTTAAAGAACTTGAGGAGAAATCTTCTGATGCCAGACAGGGTTGATTCAGTATCTTGGAGTCCTGACTCCGGTCCGGCAACAAAAAATTCAAGGCGTAAGCGGCTGCGCCACGTTAGCCGTTACTATTTTCAAACCTTAAGGAGAATGCAATGATCAAGCGTACATTGACTGTTTCGCTGTTATCGTTAAGTCTGGGAGCGATATTTGGATCTGTTAGCGCAATGGCCGCCAACGAACCAATCCAACCGATTAAGGCAGTCACCCCCGAAAATGCCGAAGTAGCCGAGCTGGGGAAAATGCTTTTTTTTGATCCCAGGCTTTCCAAATCAGGATTTATTTCCTGCAATTCCTGCCACAACCTGAGCATGGGCGGCACTGATAATATTAAAACCTCGATTGGCCACAAATGGCAGCAAGGTCCAATTAATGCGCCAACTGTACTGAATTCCGGTATGAATCTGGCACAATTCTGGGATGGCAGAGCTAAAGATTTGAAAGAGCAGGCTGCAGGCCCGATTGCCAACCCGAAGGAAATGGCCTTTACTCACGAAATGGCAGAAAAGGTTATTGCTTCGATACCACAATACCGCGAATATTTCAAAAAAGCCTTTGGATCCGATGAAGTGACGATTGATCGCATCACAACGGCAATTGCCCAGTTTGAAGAAACACTGGTAACACCGGGCTCAAAATTTGATCAATGGCTGGAAGGTGATAAAAACGCCCTGAGCCAGAATGAGTTGGAAGGTTACAACCTGTTCAAGAGCAATGGGTGTGTTCAGTGTCACAATGGACCGGCAGTAGGAGGAACCTCCTACCAGAAAATGGGAGTTTTCAAACCCTACGAGACCAAAAACCCTGCTACAGGACGGATGGGGGTAACAGGCAAGGAAGAGGATCGCAACGTATTTAAAGTACCGGTCTTGCGAAATATTGAACTGACCTACCCCTACTTCCACGATGGAGAGGCAGCAACACTTGAACAGGCTGTAGAAACCATGGGAAGAATTCAGTTGAATCACGAATTTAACAAGGATGAAATCTCCAAGATTGTCGCTTTTCTGAAAACATTGACTGGTAATCAGCCAGACTTCAAAATACCAGTTCTGCCACCTTCCAACAACGATACTCCACATCCTCAGCCATTTGAGTGATGTTGAAAAGAAAATTCTGATTCTATCCGGATTTTCATGAACTGCTCAGCCACTTCATGTTAAATGAGGGCGGTTGGGCAGTATCAATCAAGATTAACACTACAAAAATATGCTTTAATCTACCCGGCAAAAATCGACAATCTGTTATTTAACAGACTAATCCTGATACCTGCCATAGCAAACCAGTAGACTTAACAGAGCAAACCAACGGGTCATGGGTATTTTCAGTATTCTGAACCAGTCACCTTCTGGCAAAAATCTACAGCGTTTATTCCAGCTCAGGATTATTGCCATCGTTTTCCAAATCATTGTTTTTGGGGCTGTCCACAGTCTTATCGAACTTGAACTGCCATGGACAGCAATTATTCTGACTGTTTTCATGCTTGCGGTTCTAAATTTCTTCACCTGGGTTCGTCTGCGTTATCCTTGGCCAGTAACTTACCCCGAATTTTTCACTCAGTTGCTGATTGATGTTGCCGGATTGACTGCATTACTATATTTTAGCGGTGGATCAACCAATCCTTTTATCTCACTCTATCTGCTTCCGCTTACAATCGCTGCGACTGTGCTGCCATGGCACTATACCTGGGGTATGGCAGTGATCACAATTTCCTGCTATACTCTCCTGTTATTTAAATACATCCCCTTCCCGCATGATCATCTCGATGATCACAGCCGGCATATGTTTGAATTCAATTTGCACGTCTCAGGAATGTGGCTGACATTTGTATTGAGCACCTTACTCATTACCTCGTTTGTTGTCAGAATGAATGCTTCTATTCGTGACCGAGACAAGGAGTTGTCCAGATCGCGTGAACGAGCACTACAAAATGAGCAGATTATTGCCCTGGGCACCCTTGCCGCCGGAGCAGCACATGAGCTGAGCACCCCTTTATCAACCATGGCTATTATTACGGGTGAATTACAGCAGGAATCTCTCGAAAATACTGAATTTCAGCATAATATTCGCATCCTGCGCGACCAGATTTCTCATTGCAAACAAACGCTGACTCATCTGCTGGCAGATGCCGGACAAACCAGAGTAGAAGAAGGCAATGGACAACCTGTCGATCTTTTTTTACAACAGGTAATTGATAAATGGCAGCTGATCCGTCCATCTGTCAAATTCACCCATCAATGTGAAGGCACAAAGCCAGCACCGATTATCATGAATACTCGCCTGCTGAGCCAATCTATCCTGAACTTGTTGAACAACGCAGCGGATGCCTCAACCAGACTGGTAACCATCACCAGTCGCTGGGATGAAAAACAGTTGCACCTCGAAATACTCGATGATGGGACAGGGTTAAACACAGAAGCTGTCGAACATGCAGGGGAGCCTTTTTTTACCAGTAAGGGGCCAGGACAAGGTTTTGGTATCGGATTATTTCTCGCCAATACTAATATTGAACGCTTTGGCGGGAATGTACGTTTATTTAATCGACCCGAAGGAGGGGCATGTACTCATGTCACCATTCCGGTTTCGCACAGAACAACCAGTACTTCACTATGAAAGGAGAATGCCCTGTGAATGATTCCATGGATCGCCCAAGCCTGTTAATTGTAGATGATGATGAAGTTTTTTGTGATGTACTGGCAAGGGCGATGACAAAGCGCGGGTTTGACACCACTTGTACACATAACATTAAAACTGCGATCGAACAGGCGGAATCACTCATACCGGAATATGCCATCATTGACCTCAAATTGAATAATGAATCCGGTTTATCACTTGTTGAAAAAATCAGGGAACTGGATCCTGGAACCCGCATTATCGTCCTAACCGGCTACGCCAGTATTGCGACTGCAGTCGAAGCCATCAAATTGGGAGCAACCCATTATCTGGCAAAACCGGTAGACGCGGATGATATCATGGCAGCGTTTGAGCGCACGGCAGGAAATACTGATATACCGATTAGCCCTCACCCTCTATCAGTAGAGCGCTTGGAATGGGAATATATTCATCGTATTCTTGCAGAGAACGATGATAATATTTCTGCCACCGCCAAGGCACTAAACATGCATCGCAGAACCTTGCAGCGTAAACTCTCAAAAAAACCGGTGCAGCTTTAGTTTCTGCTCCGCTTAACAGATATACACCCGCGCGTTGCGAGTGTATATCTGTCAGCAACTGATTCTGATCAAATGCAAGTTAGAGTTCTGGCCATCGGGAACCTAGAAATTAACCATTGCCGTCAAACGGAAAATACGCGGAGCGCCCGGCATAATGTTGTTATTGTTATGTGCGGAGGTAGCGTATTCGATATTAGCCAAATTTTCGACATTCGCCTGAATGCGAATATTTTTATGCGGTTGTACAAATACTGCCGCATCAAGACGTGTATAGCTTGGCAGTAATACCGTATTATCAACCGCAGCATAGATGCTGCCACGGTGAATCACTCCCAGTCCCAAACCAAGGTAAGACGTAAAATCATACCGGTTCCACACGGCTACCGTATGTTTTGGAACTTGTGCCACAGCTGCCCCTTTATCTGCGCCTGCAATATTCTTGGTAATTTCGGCATCAGTATAACCATACCCCCCCATCACACTCCAATGCGGAGTGATTCTCCCCATCAACCCAATTTCCGCTCCGCGCGTACGTTGACCATCGACCAGTATCGTTCTAGAGAGGTCATTTGGGTCTGCTGCAATAACGTTACTGCGATCAAGCTGATACAGTGCTGCAGTTAGTGCTAGATCTGGGCGGATATCCCACTTGGCGCCAAGTTCCAGATTCATAAACTTTTCAGGCTTTAATGCTTCATTGGTCACCGAAAGTGAGCTTAACTGATCACCAGCACGCGGCACATAGGCTAAACTATAATTGCCGTAAATGGAAAGAGGCTCTATCGGTTTATAGATCAACCCTACCCGTGGCGAGATCAGCCCATCATTGGAATGAACCTTATCACCATTGCGATTATTATGAACAGTCGTATCAAAATTATCGTAGCGTATTCCTAGTACTGCTTTTAGCTGAGGAATAATAGTAATCTGATCTTGCGCATATACACCTACCGCTTCGACCACACCGTGGTTATCTGCATCAGTAACACTTTGCTCGAAAGTGACAGGCACAAATGACATTGGATTGAGAAAAGATACTTTAGAAACGTTATTGAAGAGTCCGGTATTACGGAAATTATCTGTTACTTGATGGCCATATTCCACACCTGTCATGAACTCATGATCCACCCCCCAAGTATTCAGCTTGAATAGCAAGTCTGTCTGGGTAAACAGATTTTTGCGCCGAGTTGCATTGTTATAGGCAGATAAATTTACCGTTCCAGTTGCGTCTTCAGCCGTTGCCTGACCACCAGCATATACGTTCTGATAAAATTTATCGTAGTCAGCATAACGAGTGCGATTGCGTAACTTGATATTGTTATTAAAGGAATGTTCAATCAGTGAGTTGAATGACCAGGCATCGACTCTTGCATGGCTATCATCCGGATTTCCAAAAAAAGTGGAACGGTCGATATCTGCCGGTCGGCCGGAATTGATAACATTGGCCATGGTTCCGAATGAGGGAATGCCGCGATCAACAACCCGGCGATCATAAAAATACTCTCCGCTCAGGACGATTTTGGTCTTATCGGTTGGTAACAATGTAACCGTTGGATTTATTCCCCAGCGCTTCAGATCAACGTTATCACGAAAGCTGTCTGAATGCTCAAATACGCCATTGAGCCGGGCTGCAGCAATTTCATTGATCGGTTGACCTATATCCGCAGTAAAACGCTTGTGGTTGTAAGAACCAAATTCTGCGGTAGCTGCCCTGACCGGTTGCCAGTCAGCTTCCTTAGTGACGCGATTGATGACCCCCCCTGCCCCGCCACGGCCAAATATCATTCCATTGGAGCCTTTCAAGACTTCAACACGGTCAATATTATAAAGATCACGATAATATTGAACATCATCACGCAATCCATCAACAAAGAAATCTCCGGTAGTACTGCTGCCACGTATGATTACGGCATCCCGGTGGCCTTCTCCTTGAGACGGGACAATCCCCGGAACATACCGTACAGCCTCGGTAATGCTTTGTATGGATTGATCACGAATCATATCCTGGGTGATAACTGTAATAGACTGAGGTACATCACGCAAAGGTGTATCGGTTCTGGTTGCGCTGAAACTTTCTTTGGTCACATATCCATCAGTCGGTTTGATCGAGTCCGTGGAAACGTTGATGGCGGGCAGCACCGCCGAATTATCGCTGGCTGACTGGCCTGTTGATGATTGTGCCCATACTGTTTGCATCCCGCTTGAGATTGCAAGAATAGTAACCGCAATGTATACGCCACCCGTCCCGGCTATAAACTTCATTCAAAAATCCCTCATGTATATATTATTGATAAGCATTCTCGTTTTTATATTATATTATATTAATAAATGAGAAAAGAGCAGAAATCTAATATTTGCCCAGGGCAATGCATCTAATTTGCGCGGCTGCGAGAAAAGAAGAGGCGTTTTTAGCATGTCTGTGGTAATTCCATGCCATCTTCTGAGATAAAGGAAAGCATTTTCGACAAGCTGCCTCAATTCATACAGCGCTTTATCATAAAATCTTTCCTGATTAGAAAGATTGTTCAGCTAGGCCCGATTTTTTCTATGATAAGGCCATACTGGTCCAGACAAACCCATTAAAGAGGAACTGTCATGGCCATGAACCGTATCCAATTTCAAGAAGGCTTGTCTTTACCTGCATTTCTTGGGATGAGTAATGTGCGGATGCATTGGAAACGTCACGTTGGCCGCAAGGATTCAGCTGCCCGGGCTGCGGCAACGCAAATTACTACTTACTTCAGGCAGGAAAATACAAGAACTTCCAATGTAAGTGCTACCAGCTACAGACATCTCTGATTGCAGGCACCTTGTTCTAAAGCATCCACTTGTCGCTAAGCATCTGGTTCTTGGCAATTTATCTGATCAGCCAAGCCAAAATCGGCCTGTCGGCGCTCGACCTCAAACGGCAGCTGGACGTGAACCCCACGGCCTGGCTGATTCAGCAGAAGCTGATACAGGCGATGGTCGAACGGGATACCAAATACAATGCTATGTGGCAATGTCCAGGCGGATGATGCTTACCTTGGGGGGAATTGGGGGAATTGGGGGAATTGGCTGGCAGCAAGGCAAACCAGGTATCCGAGAACAAAGTGCCTTTTGTGGCGGCCATTTTGCTCAATGCTGAAGGCCGTCCCCTATATATTGGAATGGTACTACTCCCTGGTTTTACGTGCAAAGCGGTTTTTAACTGGGCTACTGCGGGAACAGTAACTGATCTTGCCATCTAGGGTGTCACCTACGGTGTCAGGGTAATCCCCCAGGGCAGAGCATCCGCGCACATCGGGTAGATCGTACCGAACAGGCGACTCAGCTTGTCGTGAGAGGGGATAACATGGGCATAGCGGGAAATTGCCATGATAATATCTGATCTGATTTTATGCATCTATCAGAGCTTCGTGTGATTGCTCCGCTCACAAAGCCGACTACTGTTGTAGATAATCTGGTAAAAATAGATACACACTCTTGTTACGATGTGTAATGGTCTGCAAATAGCTATGCACAGGGCGAGGTAATTGAGTTTTATAGAGCCCATCAAGAAATTCTTGATCGTGAGCAGCCAAACAGACGAAAAGGAATTTCAAGATGGATTAATTTTTAACTTTGAACTTTGAACTATTTGAAGTGAGAGCACAAATAATTTATTTCAGTATCTCGATGGCTAATCGATGGTATCCGTGTGCAAATTCAAATGGAACACGCCTAACAACGTTCATTGCGCGATCAGATGAAAGTTTGTCTGGCGCATAGATTACGAGGAAGGAGCTACCCTCTTGTGCCGAGTCCAGGTGAATCTGGATAGCTTCATCAGCCCAGCCGTACCGCGCAAGAAATCCCTGGTTCTGATCGAGATTCTCCTGAGCAGCCATCTTTACTTCCTTACTTGAGAAAAATACGCAATCGTCGCGCTCATATCCGCCCGCTATCAGATCCTGTTGTACACGTAGGGCATCTTCCTTATTTGAAAATGCAACCACCACATAGCCGATAGGATAAAAAAGACCGAAACTTGTGGGATATTTTTGTTTTTCTATCGCTTTATCTTTATCTACCATAAAACACCTCCTGATTGTTAGAATACTCTGCCTATTGCGTGACAAGCTTGGCGGCTATTGCGAATATAAAAATATGTTTAGCACCATCTGATCCGATTTGAAGGGCTGTTGCTGGCCACGGACCAGGAAATAGCAAGACAATTTACCCGAAAACTGGAGCCTTCGCTACTAATTCGATCTGCGAGTCCCGCTAGTGAGATCTGGAAACGTTACCCGTGCCGTAGTTCATGTAGCTGCATACAAAGAACCCGGAGCTCAAGTGCCGCGGATAAAAGTGTTGCTACTCTCGTATGCGGATGCACAATTAAAATAGTCATTCGCCATCCGCACAACTACTCTCGTAGCATAGCACGATTTCTAGCGAATGTTCGCGTAATATCTCTTTCTTCAGCGATTGCGCTTAAGGTGTGGACGAGTCGAGGTTTTTCGAGACGTCCAAAAGAAGAATAGCTCATACTAAAAACACTAGAATCAAGTTAATTTATCTGAACAAAGCTTGAAAATAAGCTCCCAAACGTTGTCACCAGATTATTTTGAGCAAAAAAGAAAAGTGTAGGGAAGGTTGATGCAAGGATCGAAAATATATTAGCTTTAGCAGAGAACCAGCAGTCAGGAATACGAGAATAATCCGGGATGCAACTTTACCAACTCCCAAACTGGCTAAATATGCTTCATTCGCACACAGCAAGGACTGATCTGGATGGTAGATTGTGCAGAATGTTGGTCGATATGAAACAGGGCTGGATCACTTAGGTATCCTTACGTAACTCGCTGCGTCTCCTGTTTTTGTATAACCGCCAAAGCTTCATGCCATATCCGGATAATGCATAAGCCAGGAACAATCCAAATAATACAAGCGGCGGATGACTTGGAATCAAGACGAAGAAGAACAGGAGCAGCAGCAATACTACGAAAAATGAAACTTTTCTGTGCAGATTAATTTCTTTACCACTGTAGTAAGGAATATTAGTTACCATGGTTAACCCTGCAAATAGAGTCATGGCCCAGGCTAACCATTTGATATCATCTGCAGCGATCTGAAAGCCCAGTGCTACCCACATCATGCCGGCAATCAATGCAGCAGCGGCCGGGCTTGGTAATCCCTGAAAGAATTTCTTATCTACAATTTCGATTGACACATTAAATCGGGCGAGACGCAACGCTGCACAGGCACAATAGATAAAGGCAGCAATCCAGCCCAGCTTTCCCATGTCTTTCAGGGCCCATTCATACACAATCAATGCGGGAGCAGCACCAAACGAAACCATATCAGATAGGCTATCGTACTCTGCACCAAATTCACTTTGTGTATGCGTCAGGCGTGCCACCCGGCCATCCAGTCCATCAAACACCATGGCCACGAATATAGCCACAGCAGAATGCTCATAATGGCCATTCATTGCTTGCACAATCGCATAAAAACCGGAAAACAACGCTGCCGTTGTGAAGAGGTTAGGTAACAGGTAAATACCCCTCCTTCGCCACCGGACGCTTGCAACAGGCAATTTTTCCGAATCAGATTCCTGCATAAATAGATATGGATATCAGTCGGAAATAATCAGCGAAATTCAGCCAGCACTGTTTGGGTAGCTTGAACCTTATCGCCAATTCCAACATTGACTTTCATTCCTGGTGGAAGATAGACGTCAACACGCGAGCCAAAGCGAATAAAGCCAAAACGTTGTCCACGAGCAAGATGCTCTCCGGGATGTACATGACAGACAATTCGTTTTGCGATCAGGCCGGCTATCTGTACGCAAGTTACATCTCGCCCTTCTTTGGTTCTAATCCACAAGGCATTACGCTCATTTTCCAAAGAGGCCTTAGGTAGACTTGCATTCAGAAAACTTCCGGGAAAATACCATTGATCACGTATTTCACCATCTACCGGACTACGATTCGAATGCACATTGAAAACATTCATGAAAACACTGATTTTTAGCGCTTCGCGCGAAAGATAAGGATCTTGAACCTTATCCACCGCAACAATTCTCCCATCTGCCGGGGCGAGTACTGCTCCGGCAAGAGTAGGTATAACCCGTGGAGGATCACGGAAGAATTGTAAAACGAGCAGAGCAACCAGCCACAATGGTAGCGCCCATACCCAACCAGCAAAAAATTGTACTACTAATGCAACAACAAATGCTCCAGCGATAAAAGGCCAGCCTTCGCGTGCAATAATCGGGTGTGGATAGTAAGAAGTCGACATATACTCAGTTCTTCGCCTGGTCAACCAGTTTGTTTTTCTTGATCCATGGCATCATGTCACGCAATCTGGAACCGACTGTTTCAATCGGGTGTTCGGAAGCAAGGCGACGACTCGATTTAAGTACAGGTGCACCAGCACGGTGTTCCAGAATAAATTCACGAGCATATTCACCCGTCTGAATTTCGCGCAGAATCTTGCGCATTTCATTGCGGGTTGCTTCAGTGATAATACGGGGGCCTCTGGATACATCACCATATTCTGCATTATTTGATACGGAATAACGCATATTGGCGATACCGCCTTCATAGATCAAATCCACTATCAGCTTGACTTCATGCAGACATTCAAAATAGGCCATTTCTGGTGCGTAACCGGCTTCCACCAGGGTTTCAAACCCCGCCTGAATCAGTGACGTTAATCCACCGCACAGCACCACCTGTTCACCAAATAGGTCCGTTTCTGTCTCTTCCTTGAAAGTGGTTTCAATCACGCCACCACGGGTACCACCATTTGCGGCAGCATAAGAAAGTGCTAAATCACGCGCCCTGCCAGACTTATCCTGATGAACAGCGATGAGAGATGGAACCCCTCCCCCCTGGGTATAAGTAGAACGTACCAGATGGCCAGGCCCCTTGGGCGCAATCATGATGATATCCAAATCTTCACGGGGGATGATCTGTCCATAATGAATGTTGAAACCATGAGCAAAAGCCAGTGTAGCGTTTTTCTTCAGCGCCGGCTCAACTTCAGTCTGATAGATCGATGCCATCTGCTCATCCGGTAACAACAGCATGACAACGTCGGCATCCTTGACCGCTTCACTTACTTCCTTTACAGTCAAACCAGCTTTCTTTGCTTTATCCCATGACGCTCCATCTTTACGCAGACCAATGATAACTTCGACTCCCGAATCATTTAGATTGTTAGCGTGCGCATGTCCTTGTGAGCCATAACCGATGATGGCAATTTTCTTTTTCTTGATAAGGGACAGATCCGCATCTTTATCGTAATAGACTTTCATTATTTTCCTTCCTGAGTGTTTATGCAGCCACATCGACAGATGAGCTATCGATGAAATCAGAATCTACCGACAGATCCCGGTAAAAAATTTATAGTTCTAAAATCCGTTCTCCACGGCCGAGACCGGACACACCTGTTCTGGCTATCTCCAGAATCAGATTGCGATCTATTGCCTGCAAGAAACCATCCAGTTTTGCTCTGGTACCCGTAAGTTCTATGGTGTAGATTTTATTTGTAACATCAATGATATTACCCCGAAATATATCAACGAGTCGCTTCATCTCCTCACGATCCTTATCCACCGCCCTTACCTTTATCAACATGAGTTCTCGCTCAACATAACCTTCATCGCTCAAATCAATCAGCTTGACAACTTCAATCAACTTATTGAGCTGCTTAGTAATCTGTTCGACAATTTCTTCAGGGCCATTCGTGACCAGAGTCATACGAGACAACGTCGGATCCTCAGTAGGAGCAACAGATAGGGATTCAATATTGTAACCACGAGCAGAAAACAAACCGGCTACTCGCGATAGTGCGCCAGCCTCATTTTCCATTAACAAAGAAATAATATGTCGCATACTGTTATACCAAAATCATTTCGGATAGACCTTTTCCACCAGGCACCATAGGAAAAACGTTCTCGGTCTGGTCTGTAATAAAGTCTATGAATACAAGCTGCTCATCCAGCTTGAAGGCTTCTTTGAGCGCACCTTCAATATCTTCCGGTTTATCAATTCGCATGCCGACATGCCCATAACTTTCAGCAAGCTTAACAAAATCAGGTAATGCATCCACATAGGATTCAGCATAGCGGTTGCCGTGGAAAAACTCCTGCCACTGCCGCACCATTCCCATGTAGCGATTGTTAAGGTTGATGATTTTGATGGGCAGATGATATTGTTTACAAGTGGATAATTCTTGTATACACATCTGAATACTTGCTTCCCCGGTAATACAGGCCACCTTGCTTCCCGGGTTGGCCATTTGCACACCCATTGCAGCAGGCAAGCCAAATCCCATCGTACCCAGACCTCCTGAATTGATCCAGCGGCGTGGCTTATCAAATTTATAAAACTGTGCTGCCCACATTTGATGTTGCCCAACATCGGATGTAATAAAGGCATCCCCACTGGTTATTTCATATAACTTTTCAACCACCATTTGAGGTTTAATAATATTAGCCGTCCTATCATATTTCAGACAGTCACGTGCACGCCACAGCTCAATCTGTTCCCACCATTTAAGTAGCGCATTAATATCCGTTGTTTCCCTGCCAGCCTTGAGCAACATGTTCAGCTCTTTTAATACTGCCGATACGCCGCCCACAATAGGAACATCTACTTTGACACGTTTGGAAATTGATGATGGGTCGATATCAATATGGATAATTTTCCTTTCTTCATTACAGAAATGTTTGGGATTTCCGATAACCCGATCATCAAAGCGGGCACCTACCGCGATCAGCACATCGCAATATTGCATAGCCATGTTCGCCTCGTAGGTACCATGCATACCCAGCATTCCGACAAACTGCTGATCAGTTGATGGATAACCACCCAGCCCCATGAGTGTACCAGTACACGGAAAATTCAGCATCCGTACGAATTCCGTTAATTCTACTGCAGCATTATCCAGAATCACACCACCCCCAAAATAGACCATGGGGCGTTTTGCTTCCAAAATCATCTGGATGGCTCTTTTAATCTGCTGAACATCTCCGGTAACTACTGGAGTGTAGGAGCGCAGTGAAATACTGGCAGGATAATTAAATTCGGCCTTTTGCTGCGTAACATCCTTGGGTATATCCACTAAAACGGGCCCAGGACGTCCTGTTGATGCAATATAAAAAGCTTTTTTGATCGTTGTGGCCAGCTCTGCCACGTCTTTCACCAGAAAGTTATGTTTAACGCAAGGGCGCGTAATCCCTACTGTGTCCACTTCCTGGAACGCATCCTGACCAATGGCAGCCGTTGGCACCTGTCCGCTGATAATCACCATTGGAATCGAATCCATGAAGGCGGTAGCAATGCCCGTTACAGCATTCGTAACACCCGGGCCAGATGTAACCAAAGCCACGCCTACTTTATTGCTGGAACGTGCATAGCCATCCGCTGCGTGGAGCGCAGCCTGCTCATGGCGAACCAGAATATGCTTGATTTTATCTTGTTTGAACAATTCATCGTACAGGAACAACACGGCACCACCAGGATAACCAAAAATATGACTTACCCCTTCCTCCTGCAGACAGCGTATTGTGATCTCAGCACCTGTCAATTCAGTACTCATACCAGGAAATTCCCAGATTTAAAATAATTTTTTTCATCTTGTAATTAAAACCAATGCCAATTCTTTCTTTATATCGTTTGCTGCTTACATAGCAATAAAGCATTATTGAATAATCCGCGCTCAAGGCTCGAAATTAAACAGTAATGCAGGAAAAAGCGCCGTTGCCCTTATCGATCAGAGATAACAAGCTTTCCAGATTTCCCTTGTCGGCTGCAAAATACACAAGACGTGAGATAAACAATATCCGAGCTATATTACTTGGATTATATATTTACTTCTCGTAAATATCCCCAGTAAAACATGCAGATAATACCAGCACGTATAACTATCCGTTTGTTCCCCCAACTGTTAAGCCATCTACCCTCAAAGTTGGCTGCCCAACACCGACCGGAACACTTTGCCCTTCCTTGCCACACGTGCCGACTCCAGGGTCCAGAGCCATATCATTGCCAATCATGGAAACGCGAGTTAGTACATCAGGGCCGTTGCCAATCAGAGTAGCTCCTTTCACCGGATAGGTGATTTTACCATTTTCAATCATGTAGGCTTCCGCAGCGGAAAATACAAACTTGCCACTGGTGATATCAACCTGCCCACCTCCAAAATTAGCGGCGTACAAACCATGTTTGACAGAAGCAATGATCTCTTCCGGCTCTTTGTCTCCATTCAACATGCAGGTGTTAGTCATGCGCGGCATAGGGATATGAGCGAATGATTCACGCCGGCCGTTGCCGGTAACGGGCTGATTCATCAACCTGGCATTTAAATTATCCTGAAGGTAGCCTTTGAGAATACCATCTTCGATTAAGACAGTGCATTGTGTCGGATTGCCTTCATCATCAATATTCAGCGACCCGCGACGATCACGTATCGTGCCATCATCGACCACCGTCACTCCCGGCGCAGCAACTCGTTCCCCGATACGCCCGGAGAAAGCCGAACTTCCTTTGCGGTTAAAATCTGCCTCAAGACCATGGCCAATTGCTTCATGCAGCAAAATACCCGGCCACCCATTACCTAGCACCACCGTCATACTTCCTGCCGGCGCCGGTTTTGAAACCAGATTTGTTATCGCCTGATGAACAGCCTTGTGCGCATAATCCTGTAACACTGTATCGGTAAAATAACCATAGTCAAAACGTCCACCACCTCCAGCAACACCCTGCTCCCGCTGACCGCTTTCTTCGACTATAACCTGTAAGGATACCCTCACCAGAGGCCGTACATCAGCAGCGAGCAAACCATCGCTGCGTGCAACCATGATTACTTCGTACTCTCCTGCCAGCGATGCCATGACCTGAATAACCCGTTTATCCAATGCGCGCGCAAATTCTTCCAAGCGTTCGAGTAACCTGATTTTGTCAGCATCCTGACAAAGTGCGATGGGATCCAGAGACGGATAATACAACGCCTGTCGAGTAATATTTCCTGACAAACCCATTATACGTGTCTGTTTTTCACTGCCTTGAGCAGCAATTGCGCGTGTTGCACGAGCTGCAGAAATCAGAGCCTGACCGCTGATATCGTCCGAATAGGCGAAAGCAGTCTTCTCGCCACTAATTGCTCGCACCCCTACTCCTTGGTCGATGCTAAAGCTGCCTGATTTGACGATGCCCTCTTCCAGCACCCAGCCCTCCGACCGGCTATACTGAAAATAAATGTCAGCATAATCAATTCGATGGGAAAGAATCTGACCAAATACATCCTGCAACCTGGTTGGATTCAACTCATACGGGGCCAGCAGGTACTGATCAGCTATCGCAAATGAATCCATCATTCCAGAAATAAATTCTCTTTAGTAAAGTGGGCAAATAAATAAACTGTGGCTATGAGGCATGCAATGAAGGCAGCCTGTAGAAAAATTAGGGTAACGTATAAGTCAGATCAAATCTATATTTTCTCAGCAGGCAAGCAAGCACCGATGTTCCAGTGCAGGCAGGCTCGCTCGTACACTTGACTGATATACGCGATCGATTTCTGCGAGCACTACTCCGGCCCCGCGCGGAAGACGATCAATGATTACTCCCCATGGATCAACAATCATACTGTCACCATTGGTTTCACGTCCGTTCACATGGAATCCTCCCTGCGCTGGCGCGATCAGATAAGCCTGGTTCTCAATCGCACGAGCTCGAATAAGCGTCTCCCAGTGAGCTTTTCCGGTAATGGCGGTAAACGCAGCAGGCGCCAAAATGATATCCACTTTACCCATCATGCGGTATAGCTCGGGAAAACGCAGATCGTAGCAAATAGACAGCCCCATACGGCCAAAGGGCGAATCAATTGCAACTACCCGATTACCTGCGTCGATCGTTCTTTCCTCAGCGAAATTCTCGTTACCCAGTGACAGTCCAAACAAGTGGATCTTATCGTATCGTGCCACCTGCCGACCTTGTTCATCGTATACCAGACAGCTGTTGTATACTTTATTGGAAAGAGGTGAAACTAAAGGTACTGACCCCCCCGCCAACCAGATACCAAACCGCTTGGCAGTTTCACTCAGAAAATTCTGGACTTCCCCTTCTCCAGGATTCTCACGTACCGCCAGCTTGTCGGTATCCTTCATTCCCATGATACAGAAATATTCCGGTAATGCCACTAGTTGCGCACCCTTTGTAGCAGCCTCTTCAATCAGACGAAAAGCTTCCTCAAGATTGGCTGTTACACTGGGACCAGAGGCCATCTGTACGGCTGCCACCCGTACTTTGGAATCAATACCTGAACTGGGAGAAGTAGTCAATTCAACATTTATACTAGTCGACATAGTTCTTCCCTCTCTTGTATTCAATCAATATTGTCAAGCTGCCTATACTCAGCTTTCCTTTCCCTTCAAGTTTATTTTGCCCCGGATTTATATTTTCAATTTAATGACAAGAGCGTAAATATCAGGTCTCTTCGTAATTGTTATTGTACCTGACCTGCTTAAATCCGAATAATCGTACTTTGTTTCAGATTGAAAATAACATTATGGCTTATGATTACGCTGCCTAACCTGATTCTCTTCCTCATCCAGCCTGATTACAACCGGGTCATTCCAGCTTCCGGTTATGGCATATTCATTCAGCAGCACCCGGCTAAAAGGATCTTGTAGCGTTCCCGAAGCGATCATGGCAGCAATTCCAGCAATAGGGGTTACTAATCCAAATGAGGGAAATACTTTCAAATTCAAGGCCTGAGTCTCATTTACCAGATCCCATTCTCCGCTCAGAACAAGTTCGGCTGAACTCCCCATAATATATAAACCATCAGTCGAAGCGATACCGTTCTGGATAGCAACATGGCCGCCAAGTTTATCAAAGCCAAATCCTTTACCAAATACATCATAAAAGTCCAACGTCAATCGGCGAGGTAAAGATTTCAGGTCAAAAACCCCCAATAATCTGCCGATACCAGGCTTCAATTCTGTGAATTGCCCGTGCCGGGCATCAAATTGCAGTTTACCGGATAGTGTTGGAAAATTGATAGAGAATGGCTTGCCTGCCCATTCCAGATCGCCTGTCATCGCCCCTTCCCCACGAGCGATACGGCCTGGATAGCCATGGCGCTTCAGAAATTTACCGATATTACCTGATTGCAACTGAATATGGCTAAACACCCGGTAAGGTGACCTGTGATTTTCCCACAATCCACTGGCCTGCAATGTACTATCTGGATGTCTGATATCCAGATTCTCCACCTGCCAGCCATTCTGCTTTTGTACAGCACTCAATTTCATCTGACCTAGCAACACACCATCCACGATCAGTTCATCGGCCTCAATATCCACATTCGGCCAATCTCCAGGGATATCAAGACTGTGCTGTAACAATGCGGGTTCAGGTGCGTCCTTCGGCATAATTAATCTGCTCAGACGCGCTGCCACTTTCTGTGGGGATGTTGCATGCCAGTCTATTTTACCGGCGACCTCACGACTGGAAACCTGCATTTGCCAAACATCATCCTGCCTGTCGATAACAAGGTGGGCATCATTGAAATAGCTGGACAGAAATTCAAGCTGCCCAATTCGCACATCAAACTGTACCGGCCCGGTTAAAATATTATCCAGTCCACGTGCTGTATGATCAATCGAAACATCCGCTTCTGCATGTCTTCGGAACAACTCTCGCCACTGATCCCATTCCAATTTGGCAACAGCGCCTTCAATCCGGGTAATCTGATTCTGTGGCAGCACACCTCTTCCACCAAAGCGGATGATGCCGCGTACCGGGTGGTAATGATGCACAGCCTCATGAACACGCTGAAATTCCGCAGTAATAATATCTCCGTAGCGCAAGCGGGTATGATCGTCATGTGGCCAGGTAAAATATTTTTCCAGACGCAACGGAACAACCTCCGCAGCTGTTTTAGACAAAGGAGCCGGCAACGTGAGTCCCACGCCCTTCAGGGAGGATTCGATCACAATACTGGCTTTATTGTGCTCGATATCCATTCCAAACCGCCAATCGGTACTACCTCGCATAAATTGTGTCCACAAATGTGACAAATTCACGGGTTCAGTTGTGATCCTGTCCGACTGAAAGCGATCAAAATCAGCTCGTCCGCTTGCAGTAATATGCATACCTCCTTCAGGAGTAGAGACAGAGGATATTTCGACTGGCCCACCTAGTACTTTGGCACGAACCCCCTCCAACGCCATGCTAGCTTCAGTAAAAACCAGTGATCCATTAACCTGATAAAAATCAGGAATATAGCGGTCAAAGTTGATCTGGTTATCCATAAACTGATAACGCCCTTGCATTCTGGCAATGGAAAATTCTTTCTGGGTAACTGACAAAGAAACATCTGCCTGCAATCGTCCTTTTCCAGAAAATTCAGCCTGATTTAATAACTCACCAATATGCTGATTTACATCTGCCTTACGCAACAAAGCGGCTATTTCACCACTTTCACCCTCCGCCAGACCTTTTATCCTGATCTTTGGTTGTTCTGCATGCAGATCACCGGATTGCAGCGTGAATTTTTGCAACTTGATACCAGAAATGTTGGCAGAAGAAAGTGACATATCCAAAACGCTATCCTGTAGCGAGACATATCCTGCCATGCCAGAAATTTCCGGCCAGTCACCGGGAGTTTTGATAGCAGCATTGCCAATATCTGTTTCTGCACGAATGGATAACCTGTTCTTTTTATCAGCTGATTGGCTATTCAATATACCCTTAACATGAAACCTTGTATCATGCAGCTGCCCTGAGATGATAGCTTTGTTGATCTCGTTCACCACAGTTTCATCGGTCACCCAGGCGATATATTGACCCAAAAGAGGTATATCGGCCTGTGACAAATGCCCGGCCAAATCTATCTGTCCGGGTAAATTGCCATTAAAAGCATAACTCCCCTGAAGTGCTCCATTCCCCGCATCGCTCGTGAAAACAATATTATTGAATTTCAGCTGGGCCGTTTCATGACCATGCGCAATTTTCCAATCTACTCGCCCGATCAAAGTATCCAATCGTAATTTTTCTTCGGGCTGCTGCGTCTTACGGAGTTCCATATTCCTTGAGGACAGAAACAGGGAGCCATCTGTTTCTGTCATGTTGACGATCCCACTAGCACCGCTGAATGCAGGGTATTTATCAAGTGACTGCACGGCAAGATCACTGAAGACAGCATTTGCTTTGAAGGATGATTTTTCAGACCAATTGCCCTGCCATTCGAGATTTACATGTTTTACTGTGCCGCGAGGAGACACTTCAGACAAGAATTTATATAACCTATTTTCTAGTGGCAGGTTGGCGGCAAGTCTGGTCAGTACATTCAAGTCAAACTTTTCCACCTGCAATCTGTATTCAGGCGGACCACCATCCTTATGATTGCGCACATGCCATAACGCTGCAACTGGCTCAGCAAGGGGAAAATCCTTCAATTCAACACTTAAATCACGTACAAACCACTGTTCATTTGTAGCCTGTGCATCTTCTGTCTTACTCCACCCGCTACGACCATACAAGTGATCGATTTCCAACAGGGATAAATGCTGCGCAAAACGAATAGCTGCTTTTCGCAGATTGATATCAGCCACCCAACGTGAGAGATTGCCAGCACCAACATCCATCCAGGCACGCACACTGCCTTGCCCGCGCTTAAGCGTCAGATCAGCCGGCAATGTCATCCATTCTTGCCAGTTTTCCAGATCAAAATCCTGTAACTGGACGAACAGACGCCCTTGCCACGCTGATAGCATCTGTACAGAATCACCAATCAGATCTCCACGAATATCCACCTTGGAAAACAGTGGGCCAGATGATTGTGCCCGTAACCCGAATTGATGACGCTTTCCCCCTTGCCTGTTCTGCAGAAGCAGATTGACAGATTCAAAATAATGTACAGTGCCCAATCGCAAATCATCCTGCCAGTAGATGATCGCCTGCTTAACCACCAAGCGCCGCTGACGCAGCAGCCAGTCAAAGAACCCACTTTCCTGCCGATCTCCTCCCAAGGTGATGCCTGCAATATGTAATAAGCCCTCTGTATCCCGGCGTGTTACCAAAGCAGGTCGATCAATTACAATTTCGTGAAAATTAAGCTCGCCACGCAGCATTGATCGCCATGAAACTGTACCTTCAATTCCTGGAAAAATTAATACCAGATGACCCTGCTGATCGTGCACACTGACGCCTTGCATCGATAAATGCGGGCGCAGCCCATCCCAATTAGCCTGGATGACATCAATCCGCACTGGCTGCCCGGCGACACGGGTGATTGCTGCGGCAATATCAGAACGGTAATTGCCGATATCTGGCAAAATCCAGTAACGTAATGCAAGCAGCGCCAGGCAAAGAAATAGTACGCCGACCAGAAGACATCTGCCCGCCCAGCTCAAGCAGACCACACAATAGCGCAAGAAGTAACGCGACATAAACCGACTCAATACAAAGCTGGCTCCCGGAATATCTCATCCGTTACCTGAAATTTAGTTTCCATTTAAGAAATAACAGTCTTTACACCCTTCAACGGGATATCATTTCCGTAGAATCATGCACTACAGTAAAAACAAAGCATTTTATGCGAAGCTATCACTAAATCCGTAATACATCGAAGCAATAAAATCAGCAGCAATAACTTGTCGCGTAACTACTATCTTATATGACGACACCGATCAGCACATCCCGTGCAGCTTCCATTGTCAGCAGTATTCTGCCTTACAGTCGGTACTTGAAACGGGTACTAGAAAATGAATCCGAGCTTCAACAAGAACTTCTGGAGCAATTACACAGTCCCTTTACGCGGGAAGAAATGCTTGGTTTTCTCCAAGATTCCACGGCGCACCTGATAGATGAGGCAGATTTACACCGTTTATTGCGTCAACTACGCAAGCGCGTCATTCTTCGGCTGGCTGCACGCGATCTGGCCGGGCTGGCTGATCTGAACGAAGTCATGGCAACCATGACAGCTCTAGCCGATGTAACGATCCAGTTTTCACTCGAATTTCTCCATACAGCAATGGTGCAACCCGGGCACTTTGGTAAACCAAAAGGAGAAAAAACTGGTACAGAGCAACAATTGCTGATTGTAGCTATGGGAAAACTGGGCGGGGGCGAACTCAATGTATCCTCTGATGTGGATTTAGTTTTTATCTATCCCGAAGATGGCGAAACAGATGGCAGTAAATCCATTACCAATCATGAATTTTTTCTCAGACTCGGGCGAAAGTTGATTGCCAGCCTCAATGATTATACCGTGGACGGTTATGTATTTCGTGTCGATATGCGATTGCGCCCGTACGGCGAAAACAGCCCGCTCGCCATCAGCCTGCCCATGCTTGAAGACTATTTTGTTACACAAGGCCGTGAATGGGAGCGCCACGCCTGGATCAAAAGTCGCGTAATCACCGGCTCATCAATCGCTGAAGCAGCGTTGATGGAACTGATCGTACGCCCCTTTGTATTTCGCAAATATCTGGATTTTGAGGCCTATGAGGCGATGCGTAGTCTGCACACTCAACTGCGCAAAGAAGTAGATCGGCGCGAGTTGCACGATAATATCAAGCTGGGCCCCGGTGGTATCCGTGAGATTGAATTTATCACCCAGGTGTTTCAGCTAATCCGAGGAGGACGGGATGCCGATTTGTGTATTCGCCCTACACTTGGCGTCTTGCAGCGATTAAAGCAGAAACAGCCTCTCCCCGAACAGACAGTAGAAGAGCTGATTGAAGCCTATTACTTTCTGCGCAAACTTGAACACCGCCTGCAATATCTGGATGATCAACAAACTCAGAATCTGCCACAACATTCGGATGATCAGATATTGATAGCAAAAAGTATGGGATTTACCGACTATACCGGTTTTCTCAAACACCTTGATCTACATCGCCAGAATGTTACCCGTCATTTTGAGCAAATTTTTGCAGTACGCCGCAAAGCCATAAAGCTTGGTACATTCGCCCGGATCAGGCCAGAACAAACCAACGACAACGAAATAGTTAAGGTCTTCAGTAATCAACTAAAAACACTAGGATATATTGACCCTGACAAAATTACTGCACGCGTTCAGCAATTTTACGATGGCACTACGTTTCGGCAGCTAAGCCACCCTAATCAGGAACGTATCCTGGAATTAATGCCCACATTAATGGAAGTGGTAACTCGATTTCCTCCTGTGGAAATTACGCTGGAACGTATGCTGCGACTACTCGAAAAAATCGGACAATATTCAGCCTACCTTGCTTTATTACAGGAGTATCCACAAACCCTGCCACGAGTAGCCAAATTGGTCAGTATCAGCCAATGGGCCAGTGATTATCTTGGCAGCCACCCGATTCTGCTGGATGAATTACTTGCCCCATCCGGCCTGCACACCCTGCCAGACTGGCCAACGCTTAAAACAGAGCTTATCCATCAGCTGCATCACGGCAATATACCCAAGGCACAGATAATAGAATGGCAAATGGATGTACTACGACATTTTCAGCATGCACAGGTGTTTCGTTTGCTTGCTGTTGATCTTGAAGGAAATTTGTTGCTGGAAACACTCAGCGACCATTTAACCGCACTTGCTGATCTTATTCTTGACAATGTTTTACAACTCGCCTGGCAGGGATTAAAAAAGAAACACCGGAAATCTCCTGCTTTTGCCATTATAGGCTACGGCAAACTGGGGGGGAAAGAATTGGGTTACGTATCCGATCTCGATATCGTCTATCTCTACCAGGACAATCACCCTGATGCCATGGAGATTTATACTAAACTTGCCCAGAATATTAATCTATGGCTAACCAGCCATACCTCCGCCGGCGTACTTTACGAGACAGATCTAAGATTACGCCCTAATGGCACCAGCGGATTGCTGGTCAATTCCATTGAGGCTTTTTCCCTGTATCAGCATGAGCAGGCCTGGGTGTGGGAACATCAGGCATTGACACGTGCGCGCTTTGTCATTGGTGATAGTGAAGTGGGCGAAAAATTTGAACAGATACGTAAAAATATCCTTTGCCAACCGCGTGATATGGAAAATCTCAAACGGGAAATTCTGATGATGCGTACAAAAATGCTGGAAGCGCACCCAAATTCCACACCGTTATTCGATGTCAAGCATGATCACGGTGGCATTATTGACGTGGAATTTATTGTGCAATATCTGGTTCTGGGTTACGCCCACCGCTATCCACAATTAACCGGCAACATTGGTAACATTGCTTTACTCAAGCTTGCCGGAGAACTTGGGCTGACATCCGCTGAGAAAGCAAATGCAGCGTTTATCGCCTATCGTGAACTTCGGCGTACACAACATCAACTCCGGCTGAGCGGCATACCTGAAGCCACCGGTACTGCTTTACCAAAAGATGTATCCCAGAAATTTGCTCGTGTAACGAGCGATTACTTAAGTAGTGCCAGACGGGCAGTCTTTCAACTGTGGGAAGATGTTTTCGGAACGTAAGAAAACATTGAAATTGCGGGCAACAAAAGCAGGTTTTTTTGGGGTGGCTGATGGGACTCGAACCCACGACAACCGGAATCACAATCCGGGACTCTACCAACTGAGCTACAGCCACCATGGATCTGAAAACCAATTTATCTGATCAAGACAAGATCAGATCTAACTTGGCGTGCCCGACAGGAATCGAACCTGTAACCCCCAGCTTAGAAGGCTGGTGCTCTATCCGGTTGAGCTACGGGCACCTTTACTCAAGCCGGGCTCTGGCCCGTATCAACGACACGAAAATTGGTCGGGGTGGAGAGATTTGAACTCCCGACATCCTGGTCCCAAACCAGGCGCGCTACCAGGCTACGCTACACCCCGGAAAAGTCGGTCACTATACCGATTAACCGGGCAAGCGTCAATCGCCCCTGGCATTTATGTAAAAATAAACTGTCTGAATAGCTCACCAGATCAAATCTGGCATTGCGCGTAGATCAATATAAAACAGACAATTCTTCAAAACACGCTATTGCGGCTTCCACTTGTCGGCACATTGTTATCATAGCCGGAAATCACGATTCACCTTCCTTCCTGAGTGTGCCGGGGGAATTACTGAAAATGCTGGATATGCATGTCGTCGGCAACATATCGGGCAATCCTGCCAATGAAGTGCTTGTTCTCCGTGGTACCGAAGGTAATACAGAACTCAGTTTGTGCCGTTCCCCATTTGCGGGATCAGGATGCGACAGTCGTACGGTACTGGAGCATGAACACCTTGCGGCCAACCGGGGTGGGTAATCTTACATAAAAAACCCCCGTATAACGGGGGGTTGCAGGCAGCAGTCTGTGTGTATCAGTTCAACAAGGGGGGGGGGTTGTAGCTGATGATGATGGTGGCCATGCGTTTGTTCAACCCCATGACGGGTACAACCAGCAGTTTTTTACCGGCCACATCTGATTTGACGGTAATGGTTTGCAAATCAAGAATTTCT
Source organism: Nitrosomonas sp. GH22 (assembly GCF_009833115.1). Taxonomy (NCBI): domain Bacteria; kingdom Pseudomonadati; phylum Pseudomonadota; class Betaproteobacteria; order Nitrosomonadales; family Nitrosomonadaceae; genus Nitrosomonas; species Nitrosomonas sp. GH22. Next base: position 83,495 of record NZ_QRCA01000010.1, on the reverse strand, counting down.
TTCGGATAAAGATTCGATGCGTCTTCAGTGATCAGCCTTTTATCAGTAGATACCAGCAATTTTCCTTCGTCACTGATCAGCACGACACGTTCCGTATCTTTTGTTCTGACGAGTTCAGACAGATACTGGTCAATCTGGTCAAGGTTATTACGGATCAATTCACCACGCACTGCCCATGCCAGTACCTGGCCGAAGCGTTCTTCTTCCTTGTTATATTGGCTGTCCGCATATTCGCGTGCCTTTTTGACCAGTGCTGTGCTTTCCTGTTCGAGCTTCAGGGCCAATTCAGCCTGACCTTTTTCCAGCCGTGATTCCGCTTGGTTGACAGCAATCTGCTTCCAGACGAATACCAGCAGCAGTACACCCAGAAAAACCAGTATTGACCACGAAGGCAGCTGTTTATGCTGGAGATCGGAAATCGGCGCAAATTTTTTGCACAAAATATTGAATAATGAAGCGGGTTTGGTCCATTCAACCTTATCTTTGGACTGATCGCCCCCGTTCTGCGTGTTTTGATCCGACATGAATTGCTCCTTCGTTAATAAGTGACTCAAATGAAAGGTGCTAATTATCCACCATTCCCTTTCTCAGGGAAAGCAGCGCTGCCAACAACTTGCGCATATTATGCATATGTGTTGTGAAATCTGCCAGTCTTGTACAGATTCTTTCCGGGTTACGGGTAAAATGCAGGCTTTCAACCAACAAACAGTAAGTAGATATTCCCGTGGAAAAAGATAAAAAGACCTGGTCAGGTCGTTTCAGTGAACCTGTTGCACTACTGGTACAACGCTATACCGCATCAGTCGGATTCGATTATCGACTGGCCGAGTACGATATTCAGGGATCGCTTGCGCATGCACGTATGCTGGCAGCCACAAATATCATCCCGCAAACTGATCTGGAAGCTATTGAAAAAGGGCTGACGCAGATCTGGGAAGAAATCAAAAATGGCCAGTTTGAGTGGCAGCTTGAGCAGGAAGATGTACATCTGAACATTGAACGGCGTTTGACGGCGCTGACAGGGGATGCCGGAAAAAGACTGCATACCGCCCGCTCACGCAATGACCAGGTGGCCACCGATATTCGGCTCTACCTGCGCGCTGCCATAGATGAGATTATCGACCTCATCTATGGCCTGCAATATGTATTACTGGATCTGGCGGAACAGCACGCTGCCACCATCATGCCTGGCTTTACCCATTTGCAGGTGGCGCAACCAGTTTCATTCGGGCATCATCTGCTCGCCTACTATGAAATGCTGCTGCGCGATGGACAACGTCTGCAGGATTGCAGAAAACGTGTCAATCAGCTACCGCTGGGAGCTGCCGCGCTGGCGGGCACCAGTTATCCGATCGATCGCGAACAGGTGGCACGCGAACTGGGGTTTGATGATATCTGTCATAACTCATTGGATGCTGTATCTGATCGTGATTTTGCGATTGAATTCTGTGCCAGTGCCGCGCTTATCATGATGCACCTCTCCCGCCTGTCAGAAGAGCTGATCCTATGGATGAGTCCGGCATTTGGCTTCATCCGCATTGCAGACCGGTTCTGCACAGGTTCATCCATCATGCCACAAAAGAAAAATCCTGATGTGCCTGAGCTGGTGCGTGGAAAAACCGGCCGCATCAACGGCCATCTGGTTGCACTGTTAACACTGATGAAATCACAGCCTCTGGCCTATAACAAGGACAACCAGGAAGACAAAGAGCCCTTGTTTGATACTGTGGATACCTTGAAAGATACGCTGACTATCTACGCCGACATGCTGGCCGGGCTGCAAGTTAATCCACAAGCCATGCGCCAGGCGGCATTGCGCGGCTACGCCACGGCGACTGATCTGGCTGATTATCTGGTCAAAAAAGGAACTCCCTTTCGTGATGCGCACGAAACAGTTGCCCAGGCAGTCCGTTTCGCAGAAAACAAAAGATGTGACCTGGGTGAGCTCTCGCTTGCGGATCTGCAGCAATTCTCCGCAATTATCGAACAGGACGTATTTGAGGTGCTGACACTGGAAGGTTCGCTGCAAAGCCGAAATCACCCCGGCGGCACCGCACCGGAGCAGGTACGCGCGGCTATCTGCCGGGCACGTTCTCAATTGCCGGACTGAAGTAGAAATGAAGCAGCAATGAAACGGAATATACAACAAGCTACTTCCCTTCCATGGACAGCCATTGCTGCGCAAATCTCACAGCTTACCCGGCAGGCGTTCACCCTGGAAAACCTCACCTCGATTGGAGGAGGCTGCATCAATCAGACCTTCTGCATTCGCAATCAGGATCAGCAATTCTTTATCAAACTGAATAAGGCCGAGTATCTGGCCATGTTTGAAGCCGAAACAGCCGGGTTGGAGGAAATCCTCGATTCCGCCAGCCTGCGTGCTCCACGGCCGTTTTGCAGTGGTAGCGGGCATGGCTATGCCTGGCTGGTGCTGGAATACATTGACTTGCAGAATCAGGGTAATGCAGCCACACTGGGTATCGGGCTGGCTAATATGCATCGGCATACTGCTGAAAAATTTGGTTGGATACGTGACAACACGATTGGCTCAACGCCACAAAGAAATACAGTCGATAGTGACTGGATTGCATTCTGGCGCCAGCAGCGATTGGGTTATCAACTGAATCTCGCCAGGGAAAACGGTTACACCGGTTCGCTGCAATCGCTCGGTGAACGCCTGCTATCCGGTTTTCAATATTTTTTTATGGGCTACACACCGCAGCCATCGCTGTTGCATGGCGATCTGTGGGGAGGAAATTACGCTTTCGATACAGATGGACAACCCGTTATCTTCGATCCAGCCGTCTATTACGGCGACAGAGAAGCTGATCTGGCCATGACGGAACTGTTTGGCAGGTTTCCACCAGACTTTTATGCTGCCTACCGCGATATCTGGCCGGCGGATACCGGGTATGCCACCCGCAAGCAGCTCTATAAGCTTTACCACATCCTTAATCATCTCAATCTATTCGGATCACAATACTGGAATCAGGCGGAAACGATTATGAAAAAACTACTGTCCGAATTTGATTAACATGAACAGATACAGATGTGCCAGTGTATCCATTTGTAAAGCGACTGCTACCACAATAAAATTGACCCGGATAATAAAAAAGCCCTCTACAAACCTATATTTTTCAACGCCAACATTCACTAATTAAACAAGGATCATCAAATATGAGTACGACCAATATCCTCAAGCACCTCGCCAATCTGGAAAAACATCTCGCAGAAGAACACCCGGATAACCCGGTTCTGACCAAAGCTGTACACAGTTTCAGAAAACTGGACAGCGTCGCCCAGGCACTCGGGTTGCTGGAGCGGAACGAGTCATATGCCACCTATGTCACTTGGTGGCCAATGATTGCGGTGCTGGGCACTTTTTCATCAGGCAAGTCAACGTTCATCAATTCCTACCTGAATCTACCCCTGCAGCGCACCGGCAATCAGGCGGTCGATGACAAATTCACAGTCATCTGTTACAGCCGTCACGATGAAGTCAAGACGCTGCCAGGCGTGGCGCTTGATGCTGATCCGCGTTTCCCGTTCTACCAGATCAGCCATAACATCGAGGAAATTGCAGAAACCGGACCGCAACGCATTGATGCCTATGTTCAACTTAAAACCTGTCCATCAGAAAAAATCCGTGGCAAGATCCTGATTGACTCTCCCGGATTTGATGCAGACAGCCAGCGTACCTCCACCCTGCGCCTTACCCAGCACATCATTGATCTGTCCGACCTGGTACTGGTTTTTTTCGACGCGCGCCACCCGGAACCCGGCGCCATGAAAGATACCCTTGAATATCTGGTTGCCGCTACTATTAACCGCCCGGATGCCAATAAGTTTCTGTACATCCTCAATCAGATTGATGTGACCGCAAAGGAAGATAATCCCGAGGAAGTTATTTCCGCCTGGCAGCGTTCACTGGCACAGGCCGGATTGCTGGCCGGGCGTTTCTATCGGATTTATGACAAGGATGCCGCTGTCCCCATTCACGATCCACAAGTTCGGGAACGTTTTGAACAAAAGCGTGAAGAAGATTTGGCAGACATCAGTGCACGCATGCAGCAGATCGAAATCGAACGCTCCTACCGGATTGCCGCCATGCTCGAACAAACGGCCAACACCATTGAAACACAGGTTATCAGCAAACTTGAAGCCGCGCTGGATCAATGGAGAAGCCGGGTATTTACGCTGGATAGCATCTTGCTCGGTTTGCTGGTGGTATTGACGGGTGCGGCGCTGACTGCCACCGAAAGCTGGCACCTAGTTGAGCGTTGTATCGCCGGCATTTCTGCCGGAGGCGTATTGCCGATTCTTTTGGGTGCTTTTTTAGTGGGCGCACTTGGCTACGTCCATCTTACCGTTCGCAAAAGTGTCTCCCACAGTATTCTGAAACAGCTTGCGACTGAATACAGCCACGATCACACTGCCTCCAAGCAAATCATTCGCGCTTTCAGTAAAAGTACTGCTGGTTACCGCCCCATGTTCCTGAAAAGCCCGGCTGGCTGGAATACAACAAATCAGCGCATCCTGGCTGAAGTCAAGGAAGATGCTAATGATTACATCCAGATGCTGAATGATCAATTCACCGATCCATCCGGTCATCAGGAACCGAAACAGCAATCGGAACATACCGAACAACCGGCAGCAGAACAGACTTAAATAGAATCAACTAATAGCTACCTGTTTGTAGTAATACAGCAGGTGGCATTTTTATTTCAGGATGGCTCCAGCATCGCACTTCGCTGGGCTACGCCATAGCTCTATACAGTACATTTATCAAAATCTTAGATATGTCGGTACTTTCTGAAACTTGACCAGACTTCCCTTGTTCCCAGCTTCCTGTGCAAGACTACGCCGGCCGGTCGCAAGGTATTCATGCTTCCAGTATCGAACGAACTCTGGCGAGCGATGAATCTCTGCTGGAGCAACTGCGCGGAGACGCCGTCGAACAGCGCCTTCGCCCCTGCTTCACCGATCCGGTTCTAGAAGGTCCATACAGTGGCGTGGTCGGGCACTCTTGCGATGGTGTTCGTCGGCGAACAGGTCGGGCTTGAAGGCGCTATGTGGTTTCATCGGCAGGAGAAGAACGGGTTTCAGGACCGCGTAATTTTACCAAGTCTACCAGGAGGGGCGAGTCAAGCTTTTTCGAGGCGCCCATTGGTGATTTCTGGGTATTCGACGATTTTTGTCTGTATGTATTACCGCTTGAGTGCAAGGAGAAGCACACCGCCTGCAATCATCGTGATTCCAAACCATTCCTGAGATGATGGACGCTCCTCCAGAAAAGTGAAAGCAAATACAGCCGCCAAGACAAGACTGAATTTATCCACGGGGGCAACCTTGGAAACATCACCGATTTTAAGGGCTCGGAAGTAGCACACCCAGGAAGCCCCTGTGGCCAAACCAGATAGACCAAGAAATAGCCATGTCTTGGGTAATAGCTTGAAGGGGTTGGCCCATTTACCAGTGGAGATCACAAACACAGATAGAACGACGATGATGATAGCTGTCCGGATTAAGGTGGCCAAATCAGCATCCACATCCTGAACACCTACCTTAACAAAGATAGCGGTTAATGCCGCAAAAATAGCGGATAACAATGCCCAATAAAACCAGTCGTTTGAAGTCATCTTCAATCTCCCTGTGGATCGTCGGTCATCCCAAATTCAATCGGTGTCTTGATATAGAACACACTGATCTTTTCATCGCGCAGCCGCTGGAACAGACGTTTATTGTCCGCTTCGCTGAGTGCCATCGTTACCTCGATAGGCTGATCAGCCAGTTCAAAGAAACATGCAGCGTGTAACTTGCGATCGCGCCCGAAACCTTTGGTTGCTGCGATCAAAGTTGCGCCACCTACTCCAAGTTTACGCGCTTCTTCAATCAACCAGTTGCCCAAGGGCTGATATCCGTGCTTGCGGTCTTGCTGGGTGAAAAATGTCAATTGATAGCCTTGCATGGTGCCTCCCCTATATCAAAGGTGCTTGCAAATATTATAGGTGGCCAACCCCAAAAACGTCATCAATAATGAGCCAATCACATGCGCTGATATCGCCATACCAGCCCACAATATGCGTTCCTGTTGAATCAGCGTGGTGACCTCTGCTGAAAATGTCGAGAAAGTTGTCAGCCCACCCAAAAACCCGGTGATGATGAATAACCGCCATTCGGGAGCTAAATATGCGTGCTGACTGAAGTAGGCAAGTGCTACCCCCATTAGATAACCACCGAACATATTAGCCAGCCACGTTCCCGGTGGGATCGTCGAAAACAGTGCGTTGAGAGTCATGCCGAGGATCCAGCGCAGGATGGCTCCCAATGATGCTCCCAGCGCTATCGCTAGCAGGGAGCGAATTAAGACGCTGGTTTCCATGTTTTATGAAGCAGGTTCACGCCAGAACAAAATGGAGAAAATAATACAGCAGTGCAGCTGTTTAAATCAAAATCATCTTAAAAACCTCTGCGCAATCCGGCCATCACAAGGCCATATGCAAGGAAGTTTCAGATTGACAGAGTTTCACAAAGATTCCCTCAGCCATCAGATTTGAGAAAATTCTATGACTAGGTAGCACATGCAATTTAGTGCTCTTTCAGAAACCCAGCTTGGTCAACAGGTTGTCAACCTGTTCTTGATCGACGTATACGTCGTCTTGCTTTAGCGGATCAATGACAGGCCCATTCATCAAGCTGTTCTTTTTTTCAATCGAAATTTCTTTTTTCGTCGAGTCTTCTTCTGTTAGCAATTGCCGTATTTCCTGTTCGATTGTTTCGATCATGCGAGTAATTTTCTGAATGACCTGGCTGGTCAGGTCATGAAAATTCTGAGCCACCATGATTTCCGTAAGATAGGCTTGTGTGGAGCTTGTCTGCTCAGGAATGTCGCTCAGGAAATCAAGGGTTTGCTTGAGTGTATTGTTTAGAACAGGATGATCTGCAATAGTGGTGACTGTTATTTCTGGCATCTGATGCCATAACTTGTGCAAATTAGTGGCATTTACTGCCAGATTTTCCAGGATGGGCTTGGCGTTTTCTATCGCTAACAGTGAGCATTCGGCGGCCTGCGTTGTTTTATTGACAACATAGGCCAGCCCATCCTTGCTGCTGGATACCCCGATACTTGCTTGCTGTAAACGCTGGCTATGACCGAGCTCAGACAGACAATTGTGCAACATCTGGGTAAGCTGTTCGAGGTGATCGATGACATTTTTATTAGTATCCAGGCTGCTATTCATCTTTTGGATTAATATCTGTTTGTCGGTAGATAGGCAAGAAAAAGCAGTTCAGGCGTGTACAGCCATATTCTGGAGAATCTTGTTTAATTTCTCATCCAGTGTGGCGGCTGTAAAGGGTTTGACGATATACCCGTTTGCTCCAGCCTGGGCTGCGGCAATAATATTTTCTTTTTTTGCTTCGGCGGTGACCATTAGCACAGGAATATCTTTCAATGCGTTATCCGCACGGATATTTTGCAGCATGGTTAATCCATCCATATTGGGCATATTCCAGTCCGAAACAATGAAATCGAAGCTACCATCACGTAGTTTTTTCAGAGCCATGGCTCCGTCTTCAGCTTCTTCGACGTTATTAAAACCGAGATCCTTGAGCAGGTTGCGAATAATCCTGCGCATTGTCGAGAAATCATCCACTACCAGAAATCTGAGATTTTTATCTGTCATTACGTTATCTCCTTAAGTAACTTGGCCTTATGCTCAGGTATTTGTAGTTGTTTGCTGTAAAAAAATCGAAGAATTATTTTACCTTGTTGGAGTAGATAACTTGACTCTCACAGATTAAACATGCACTTTTCTGTTTTATTTGCCGAGTCAGAATCTTGTTTTCAGTAAACGGTCTGGCAGGAAAATACTTAAGTAAATTTTTAATAGCACCATCACAGAATTTATTCCTGATTAGCAACGAACGTCAGCCATTCGAATAAAGTGCAAGGGCTGCGGAGTGGTCGAAGCAGCGGCGATCAGCAATTTTTCGTGCAGTGAGCAAAGATCAAAACGCCGGTTGAATCGGTAACTGAAGGTGGCAAGATAGCGAGCGGCATACTTGCGGAAGTTGAAAGCATGGTAACAACCCGACAAGCTGGTCTTGAGATTGCCGAGGATAGTGTTGATCCACCAGAACTCGGGAGTCTCCTTTGGTTTGCGTCCGGCGATAACTGTAAAATGGTGGTTACAGCCCATTTTGGTAACGGCACCAGCAGGCCGAGGCATCCGAGAACACCGTGCTGCCGGGTGCCAGACAATCCTTTACCCAGGTTGAGACTGGGGTAAGCCTCATGCGCAAAGGGCGATCATCCTCAGTCAGAGACACAGCGGCAACAATAGGCACCTTATTCTCTGAGCCTCTGCCCGTTTTTCCTCCCGCACGTTCTCCACCAAGATAAACATCATCGACCTGGATTCTGCCATCAAGGACATAACGCTCCTCACGATTAGCCATCGCCTGCATCAGTTTGTGGTGTATCACACCATGCCGTAGGATAGCTCACTCCCAGCTAGTGCTTGAGCGCCAGGGATGACAAACCGGTCTTGGCCTGACTAATCAGATAAATTGCCAAAAACCAGACGGTCAACGGTAGTTTAGTGCCCTGAAAAACTGTCCCGGCAATCAATAAGGTCTAATGTCGGCAGGCGCTGCATTGAAAAACCTTGCGTATACCATCACGTATGACATAGTAAGCAGTACCGTTACAGCGTAGACAGTGAAACCCATCCGACCAATGGGCAACTTCCAGCGCTTGTCGCATCCTGAACGATTACTTACAAAATTGTGGGCTTGAAAAATGAAAATGGCTCATGTGAGCAGAGCAGGCATGCTTCAAAAATTTGGGCTCCTTAGTCAGTGAATAGGAAATTGATTTCGCTATCATGCCGCCTTTGTACCAGATGAAACTTTTTCGATTACCGACTTGATTGGTGCTGATAAATAACTGTGTTTGATGCTATTTATCTGGCGCTGTACAGGCACTAGCCCCGTCTTGGCAAAGTTATCAAGGCAGATTTTAAAGTACAATCCAGGCATTTCCGGCACCACTGGAGTCTGTATCAGGCACGCACAAAACCCAGCGGATAATTATAGAATCTTCGGCATAAGCTCACCGAAACCGATTCGGGAAAAACTCAGGAAACCCGCCGCACTGTGGAGCCAGCAGACAGATCGATTACTGGACGTAAACAAAACTGTGGACAAGATTGCAGACGTAGATAAATCCGTATACAGATATTTATAAAACCACTCTCTCAGTTTCAGGCATAAAAACAAACGATGCCCAATGAAAAACCGCCCGGGAGGGGCGGTTATATTTGTTCTCTCATATTTTTCCTTTTTTATTTCGTGATTGCCTGTTCTGTTTTCTGATCGGCTCTTTGATCTGTTTTTTGATCCACTTGGTCTGGCATTGAATCACGTTCCATCATCAGGCTCGGCGGATAGTTGCCGGGTTTATCCGTATCAAGACACCCGGTCAAGATAGTTGAAGCTACTAACAGGGTGGCGACAGTAAGTATGAGTTTCATTTTTTAGTCTCCTATAAGAAAAATATATTGACAATATAACTCTTCTAGCTGTTTTGACTTATTGCCTCCCTTCTCAGGAGACAGTTATTTAATAACAGATATTTTATTTATTGTCAATATTTTTTAATTGCCTTACTAAATAAAATTATAAAATAATCTTTATGTTATAAATAAATGATTTTTAATGTCTTTAATGAAAAAAAACATACCTTGCTCACCAAGCTCTGAAATTCGGGAGTAAAAATAACCTATGTAGATTATTGCAAGCGCGCTTCAAAAATCTGAATTCTCTGATCGGCAAATAGGAAATTGACTTCACTCATCCCGCCTTTGTATCAGATGGAATTTTTTCGATTACCGGCCCAGCCGGTGGTGGTAAAACAACTGTGCTTGATGTTATCTGCCTGGCACTGTACGGCCGCACTCCTCGCCTCAATAAAGTTACTAAGTGTGAAAATGAAATCATGTCGCGACAGACGGGTGAATGTTTTACTGAAGTACTCTTCGCCACCCAGTCCGGGCACTTCCGCTGTCATTTGAGCCAGCACCAGGCGCGCAAAAAACTGATCTGCACTTGAACAATTTGAATTTGAACGGAAAAAACAGCAGAAAGCTATCCCGCTGATCCACAGTTTCATCGTCATTCTGGCATTGGCGCTCGGCCTTTCCCGCATGGTCAGTTGCAAACCCGGATTGATTCCTTGTCTCTGGATGAAGGTTCTGGCACGTTGGATGAAGAAGCACTTGATGCCGCGCTGAAAACCCTCGCCAACTTGCAGCAGGAAGGCATGCTGATTGGAATCATCTCATGTTGCCGGGTTGCAGACACTTTAAATAATCTAAAAATCGCCCCTATCACCATTTTGATAAGGATCCTTGCAGTAAAGAGGCCGTTATTGTGCACGCCTGAATATCAATCCAGGCGATTGTCGCAACGAATACTTCAGGCTAACGTAGCTTTGCGTTTATTGTAAAAATAGCCAATTACCAGCAACGCAATGACCGCCAATTGCGACAGGGAAGTCTGCCAGGTTGGAAAAACACCCAGCAGATCAATATGTGGTACCGGTGCCAGCGACACCTCAATCCAACCAGCCTTTTGCAAGGCAGACACCCCTTTCCCGGTAAGCGCAACGGCGAGAACAGCAATCAGCACTGAGCTGGCTGCAAAAAATGTGGAGATAGGCAGACGACGACTGGTTCGCAACAACCCCCAGGCAATCAGTGCCAGCACCAGTACCGCTGCGCCAATACCCCCCAGCAACCAGATTTTCTGATCTTCCTGCCACAAAGTCGCATAAAACAGGATGGTCTCGAATACCTCACGGTAGACCGATATAAAGGTAAGAACAAACAAAAACCAGGCAGATTTTTTATTCAGCGCATTGCTCATTTTTTCCTTGAGATAAGCCTGCCAGCGATCTCCGGTACTTTTCTGGTGCATCCACAATCCCACTGCCAGCAAAATCAGTGCAGCAAATAATGCCGACAATCCTTCGGTAAGTTCACGACTGGCACCACTGATATCAATCAGATAGTGTGCCACTGCCCAGGTTCCTCCCCCTGCCACCAGTGCAGCTATCCAGCCAGCATGAACATAGCGAAGAGTTTCACGTTTACCAGCCTTATCCAGAAAAGCCAGCAAGGCAACAATAATCAACAACGCTTCCAAGCCTTCGCGAACCAGAATGGTAAAAGCCCCAAAGAAAGTGGTTGTGGCATTACCTGCGCTGCTGGTAAGTTTCTGAGCGCTTACCAGAAGCTCATCAAGCTCTGCCGCCTGCTTTGCAATACTGTCAATACCAATATCTTTGGAAAGACCAGAACGGAAAGTACCCATACCCAGTTCTATACGAGCACGCAGCGCACTATCAGTAGCACTGAGCTGTAGCTCCACAGGCTCGATACCGTCCAGATAGGCAGATCGTGCAAGCTGGATGGCCTCTTTGCTGTTACCCGCCCGATAAGCATCCACACTGGCAGCCATCCGCCCGCGAGCAAGCGCGATACCGGTCAGTGCCTGTTCTAGTGCATCAGGTTGTGCACGCAAATAGCCTATCAAAGCATGGGCCTGATCCTTACCCAGCACAGCACTGATCTGATCGGCACGAGTACGTGATAGCTCATCCAGATTGCTGATGTGCGCACGTGCACCAATATCCCGCTGCCAGAGAGCCTGCCCTCTTTTAATATCATCTGTATAAGCAAGCGTGCCCGCGTAATAAGCCAGTGCCCAGCGATCAACCTTGCTCAATTGCTCGCTATAGCTGATCATGGAAGTACCCTCCACCCCCTGAGAAATGGTCTGGAAGAGCGACAGAGGGCTACGCTGATCGGCACGTTCCACATCAGTAAAGGCAATAACAGGCGGATCCAATCCGACTGCAGCCGGGCCATCTCCGCCCCCCTTTACACCATGACAGCTTGCGCAGTGGCTTTGATAAAGCGTAGCACCCCGGGCAAGATCGGGTGCTGTAGCAGGTGAAGTTGGAATAGGATAAGCTGTCAGCAAGGCATCCGCCAGTTGGTGAGCCTGCAATGCAACTTCAGCAGCATCGGCCTTATTCTCTACCAGGATTGTCAGACTATCGGCCTGTGTCAGCAAAGAAGCTTTGTCAGCATGCTCCGGAAGTGCAGCAATTTGCGTGCGTACTGCTGCTGAAAATTCTCGCATTTCGGCAAACTCAGGATCATTTATGACTGTTCCCTTATCCACGGCTCCGGCGTAGTCGGTCCCCAGATAGTCGAGCATCTGCCAAGTCTGAGGCACCAGTGAAATAACGTTATCTGCCCGGATACCAAAAGTTAAAGCCAGCAACAAGAAGAAAACGAAGAAACAGGCTGAAGGATGTCGATTGATTGAGATCATGAAGCCTCACACTTGGTCGATTGATCTGTAAGAAAATATTGGGAAAGTAAGCAATATAACACGAACGACTGCAAATGCGTGTCATTATCATTACAGATTGTAGTAATCTACTATGCTTGGAATGATAAAACTTGGACAAGACTCAAAAATATTGATGAGACTGAAACATCAGCAATAACGATATTTTATTCTAAAATCCACTAGAGCAGTCTTTGATAACCGGATCTTGCAGGTAATCACCCTTGAAAAATTCTTGCTGCTGATTGCTGTTTTTCGGAACGAATCAAGTTTCCCTGTCATTTACGCACACATAACGTGAAAAATAGAAATTCCCCGACTGGGAAAATTAGTGTCGCTTTTCTCTGTTTGAAAATTTATCCTGCCATCTCCATTTTAGCCAGACACGCAGTCGCCTGAAGCTGTCTGCATCGATGTTGTCCGGCAAGATGACCACTGTGCGATACCGGTATGTTTGTTCCATCTTCAGGCAGAGTACAGTCATATAGGGGGCGACAAAGGTACTAGCGTCGATGACGGTATTAATGGATTTCCCTACGCAAGTCTCTATTTTGCAGCGATTTCTTCCAGTCAGATGCAGTGTCATGATGGATTGTGGAAAGGCAAGCCAGGCGTAGCGCCGCAGGTAGTAATAGAGACTACCTGCCAACAGCAAGGTGATCATAATCTTCACCACCACGGGCAATGCCAATGGCCAGAACACACCGGCTGCCGTACAATGCGCAAGGCTCAGCAACACTGCCAACTGTCTGGAAGGTTGCAGCTGAATTGACAGCGCACTCTCCGATTGATTATTGATATCACCCAACGTAATTTTCCTTTCTTTCCATGAACCCTGACTGGTTTACATTTTTGACAAGCCGCAATGCCCATATCGAACAAAATCGGGTGTTGCATTTTGGTCAACCCGACGTTGAATTGGCACAAGTAGAATCAGCACCAGTGCTGATTGATCTCTCCCACCTCGGTCTGATCCGCTTTTCTGGCGAAGAGACACAAAAATTTTTGCAGGGGCAGTTAAGCTGTGATGTTCACACCACCGATTCCGGCAAAGCCACTTATGGCGGCTACTGTACGCCTAAAGGTCGTCTGTTGAGCAGCTTTTTGCTATGGCAGAACATTTCCGACTACAGCTACCTGATGCAGCTCCCGGCAGAACTGACGGAAACCATTGCCAAACGACTGAAAATGTTTGTACTGCGAGCGAAGGTGATCATTCAGGATCATACCGAGGATTGTATTCGTATTGGTGTTGCCGGCAAGAATGCTCACACATTGCTGCAAAATACGTTGGCAGGAACGGTTCTCCCCACCAAGCCCTTGGCTATAATAGCCATTCCAGACGGGCAGGTAATTTGTCACAGTGAAAACCGGTTTGAAATTCTGATTTCCCCGGCCCACGCACTTTCATTATGGGAGCGACTAAGCAGTCAGGCACGTTGCGCGGGTGCCGCCGCCTGGGACTGGCTGGAAATTCAGGAAGGAGTCCCGGCAATTTTCAAAGCCACCCAGGAGCAGTTCATCCCGCAAATGATCAACCTGGATGCAATTGGCGGGGTCAATTTCAAAAAAGGGTGTTATCCCGGTCAGGAAATCGTTGCCCGTACGCAATATCTTGGCAAGGTGAAGCGCCGCATGTACCGGGCTCATCTGGATTCAGATTCACCCCTGGAGATTGCGGCAGGTGACAACCTGTTCAGTGCAGATACTGGTGGTCAGGCATGTGGAATGATCGTTAATGCTGCCCCTGCTCCTGCTAAAGGCGTTGATGTATTGGCAGTGATTCAGGTTAGCAGCATAAAAGCCAATCCCATTCACTGCAAAACACCGGATGGTCCGCAGTTGACTATCCAGTCGCTTCCTTATTTAATGCCTGATCAGCACTCCCATTAAGCAGAAGACAACAGCAATTTAATCAGTCTTGCCGTTGTTTATGCGTCAGTAACTGCACGATATCAGTATGTCCGCGTTTCTGGGCCCAAGCCAATGCTGTACCATTGGCTTCGTTTCTGACTGAAACATCTGCGCCATGTTTCAGTAGCAGGTCAACGGTATCGTAATGATTACCACGTGCGGCCATCATCAGAGCTGTTGTGCCGTTATCCGTGGTGGCGTTAATTCTTGCGCCATAATCTAGCAAAAATTCGACGATCTGCTTATAGCCTTTACTGGCTGCATAAATCAGCGGGTTCCAGCCATCATGATCAATTTTGGCACCCTTTGCATAAAGTCGCTTGATCAGATCCAGCTGCCCGTAATAGCTCGCCAGCATAGTGGCTGTTTCACCATATTTGTTTTGCAGATTAGGATTCGCGCCTGCCTCCAGCAGCAACCTGCCCATCTCCGAATTTTTGTTGCGGGCAGCCAGCATCAGCGCTGTTTCACCATGCAGATCGCGTACATCCGGGCTCGCACCTTCCTCCAGCAAGTTTTTAATGCGATGGGTTTTATTGTTCTCTACCGCCGAGATCAAATCCTCATCTACACCGGCGTAAGCAGGCAAGTATAGGCAGAAGGCACACAACAGGGTGATGACTGATGCAATACTCCATTGATTCCACAAAGATTTGTTCATTTCAGGCCACCTTGAACAAGTTGAAGAAGTTATTGGTTGTTACCGCAGCAATTTCAGCAACATCCGTTTCACGCAACCGGGCGATTTCCTCGGCAACATGCCGGACAAATGCGGGTTGATTAGTTTCGCCTCGATGAGGGACGGGCGCAAGGTAAGGAGAATCCGTCTCGATCAGCATCCTGCCAGCTGGCACTTTCTTTGCCACCTCTTTAATGATTGCCGCATTCTTGAATGTCACAATCCCGGAGAACGAGATATAAAAATTTAAATCGAGCGCACGCTGGGCGATTTCCCAGGATTCAGTAAAGCAATGCATCACACCACCGACCTGATCTGCCCCCTCTTCTTTCATAATACGCAATGTATCTTCAGCCGCTGCGCGAGTATGGATGATCAGCGGTTTGTCGCATTGCCTGGCAGCGCGAATATGCCGCCGGAACCTTTCGCGCTGCCATTCAAGATCACCTTTCAGCCGAAAATAATCCAGTCCGGTTTCTCCCAGCGCAACCACCTTGTCGTGATTTGCCAGCTCCAGCAACTGTTCAACTTCAGGTTCTGCCGTGTCTTCGTAGTCGGGATGCACCCCCACCGAGGCAAACAGATTCGGATGTGATTCAGCCAGTGCGCGCACGCGCGGAAAATTTTCCAGATTAACTGCAACGCATAAAGCATGTGTGACCTGACTGATTTGCATATTCGTCAGCAACTCATTCAGGTTACTGGCCAGATCAGGAAAATCAAGGTGACAATGAGAATCAACAAACATAAGGTTTACGCATCAGTTTGATTTTTATATTTAAGTAACCAGATTGGAAAAGCCTAAATAACTTCCGCTCAGGATCCAGGAGCCTCTCCCACCAAATCAAATTTGAAATCCACTTTGTTCACATCAGCCCAACAGTTAGGAGTTTCAAACAAACGGATATGTTCCAGCTCCAATCTGCCCGCATATTTGTTCCGTAATGTGCGATGCAAGCTGTCAAAAGCGATTAAGGCAAGATTTTCTGCGGTGGGCTGTACTTCCAGCACAACCGTTTTGTGACCATCTATTGATTGCAGAAATTCCAGCACGCGGGTATCACCGGCATATACCAGAAAGGCATGATCCCACTGATCCACCAGGGTTTCCCGAATAATGCGTTTGACATCTGAAAAATCCATAACCATGCCTTGCTCTGGCGCTCCGGCATCAGTGATAATACCCCCCGAAATCGTAACTTCCAGCACATAGCGGTGCCCGTGCAGATTGCGGCATTGGCTCCGGTGGGTGGAGATGCGGTGTCCCGCATCAAACTCGAATTTTCGTGTAATCAACATCCCGGGAATTATAACATTGCCACCTACTGCTGGACGATTAAGCCAAGATAATCACAGCCGTGACAGCGCCGGTTTGACCTATGTCTACCCGGTCATTTCTCGTCGTGCTGGCGGAATATCCATCGGTATCAATCTCAACCCTAACAATGCTTGCAACTGGCGCTGCATTTACTGCCAGGTACCCGATCTCAAGCGTGGCGTAGCCCCTGCCATTGATTTGATCAAGCTGGAGCAGGAATTGCGTGCTTTTCTGTATGAACTGTTATTTGGAAACTTTATGCTGGAGAGCGTTCCGCTGGAAGCCAGAGTAATCAAAGATATCGCTTTATCTGGTAATGGCGAGCCGACCAGTGCGCGGGAATTTGAACAGATCATTGAGATCATTGGCAGGACAAAAGCTGATTTCCCCCTGCCGGAAAAACTTAAGCTGGTACTCATCACTAACGGCAGTTTGATTAACCGGGTTGCAGTACAAAAGGGCCTGCGCCGGATGGCAGAGCTCAATGGCGAAGTCTGGTTCAAGCTGGACAGTGTTACGCAAGCCGGGCACTTGCACATCAATAACACCCGAGCAAGTTTACAGCGTATGCGCGACAATCTGCGAACTGCAGCCTCGCTCTGCCCGATCTGGCTCCAAACCTGTGTATTCAAACTGAATGGCGCACATCCTAACAAAGCAGAAACCGATGCTTATATCTGCTTTGTTCGTACGTTGTTATTGGAAGGAACCCGAATCCAGGGGGTATTGCTTTATACCCTGGCGCGCCCTGCCTTGCAGCCGGAAGCGACAATCCTCTCAAAAGCAGATCCGGATTGGATAGAAGCCTTCGCTGACAAAATCAGGGCGCTTGGTATACAGGTAAAAACAACTGCTTGAGAACAGAAACAGTTCGAAGAAAACCAAACTTACTTTAGTTGTTTAGCTGATTTTTTAAGGTTTTTATATAGATCAGGGTGTTGGGTCTTCAGCATTGCTGCGATAAGGAGGTCATCTCTTTTTATTCTGGTCAGATCAACATGTTCAATGTGGACCAGCCTCAATAACTCCCTCACTGCTTTCGGCATTTCCCGGCCACTTTCATAACGCGAACCACCACTCTGGGTCACGCCTACCTTGCTCCAGAATTCCTGCTGATTCAATCCCAAT
Source organism: Nitrosomonas sp. GH22 (assembly GCF_009833115.1). Classification (NCBI taxonomy): domain Bacteria; kingdom Pseudomonadati; phylum Pseudomonadota; class Betaproteobacteria; order Nitrosomonadales; family Nitrosomonadaceae; genus Nitrosomonas; species Nitrosomonas sp. GH22. The sequence goes on along the minus strand of NZ_QRCA01000010.1, from coordinate 66,033 downwards.
TTCTGACGTATTTCTTTCGGGTTGGGTATGCTCTTAAAAAGTTTCATTTTATTTTCTTTCTGGATATCAAAAATATAAGTAGTGATTTAGTGCAATATCATATTTTTGTTATCGTCATAAAAAGGTCTGACTTAAGCTCATCCATGCATTCATTAAGAATATTTTTACCCGTCTTTTTTATCCTTTTAAGCATGGTTTCGGACAAAATACTTATTCCACAAGGATAAAATCATCAATCTAAAATTAATCTTGTGGAGTAAGACAGCTTGAAGGAATACCGTTACATCACGATTCTTGCTCACATCCAAATATGAGAGTGGAATATTACGGTAGAAGTTCGCTGGAGCTGTATGTGTTACACAATTATTCCTGAAAAATCAGAAAACGATTTCCCAGAAAAATAAATTGGGCTTCTTTATTACCAATAACATGGCATGAAAGCCCTGATCGAGCGGAATTTTATCGATGCTCATGTTCAAGCTGTCCGGGCGGATCAATCTGTACAGTAACATGATCAATGGCATAACGTTCCCGCAACCAGGACGATACCAAAGGAGGTAGAGAAAGTGGATCAACACCACGAGCAGGACTGACATGAACAGTTGCAATAGTGGTTTCATCCGCCAGAATCCAGGCATGGAAATGCCCAGCTTCTTCAATTTCTGGTAGTTGTGTCAGGCCGTTCTCTACCACTCGTGTATCCATGCCACGAGGAACAACCTGCAGCAGCACATGTACTGAATCCTTGACCAGCACCCAGGCAGAACGGATGATCAGTAAGGCAACAAGCACCGACAGAATCGGGTCAAGAATCGTCCAGCCAGTAAACATGATGCCAACAGCCGCTGCAACTGCACCCACTGACCCGAGCAAATCGCCGATTATGTGCAGTAGGGCGCCGCGCAGATTGCCATCTTCCTTGTTACCTGACCACAAAACCCATGCCCCGACCAGATTTATAACCAGGCCAATCACAGCCACGATCAACATGGGCCCAGCCAGAATCTCCGTCGGTGTGTGCATCCGCCCGATCGCTTCCAGGATGATCCAGACTACCAGAAGCAACAAAGTCACGCCATTGGCCAAAGCTGCCAGTACACGCACGCGGTGAAAACCATAAGTTCTCGTACTATCAGCCGGTTTCCTGGCAATGCGATAAGCCACCAGCGCCAATAACAGTGCAGCCGCATCCGAGATCATGTGACCTGAATCAGCGATCAGCGCCAGCGATCCGGACAGCCACCCACCGATTGCCTGTATCAGCGCATAACCAGCAGTAAAAAAGAAGACAAACCGAATGCGGCGCTCGTTACCGGCTGTGATGACCTGCTTATGGTTATGATCATGGTTGCGGTCCCGGTCATCATGACCATTCTTGCCATGCTCAGGGTGCGGGTGAGGTTGTGGAACAGTCACAGGTTATTTTTCCAACCGAAAATCTTACGAAGCTATCAGCGAAGGCGGCTGGAACCGGCGCAAGCGCAGCGCGTTGCCCAACACAAACACACTTGACATTGCCATGGCGCCTGCCGCAAAGATCGGGGACAACAATAAACCCAGAGTGGGATACAGCGCACCAGCCGCCAGGGGAATCAGAGCAGTGTTATAGGCAAATGCCCAGAACAGATTCTGGCGGATATTGGTAATGGTTGCTTTCGACAGCGCAATCGCATTGGGTACAGCTTGCAGATTACCGGACATCAGCACCACATCAGCCGATTCCATCGCGATATCGGTACCGGTACCGATCGCCAGACCAACATCAGCCTCGGCCAGCGCCGGCGCATCATTAATCCCGTCACCGATGAACGCTACTCGCCCGTAGGTGGCTTTCAGACGACGCACCACCTCAACCTTTCCTTCGGGCAGCACCTCGGCCACCACGTCATCAATACCCAGTTGTCTGGCAATTGCCTGCGCAGTGCGTGCATTGTCACCGGTGATCATCGCTACCTTGAGGCCTAATTGATGCAGTGCCGAAATCGCTGCAGGTGTGCTGGATTTGATTGGATCTGCAACCGCCACAATGCTGGCCAGTTGACCATCGACAGCGGTATAAAGCGGTGTCTTACCTTCATTTCCCAGACGTTCAGCTGTTTTGGCAAAACCCGTCACATCTATTCCCAGTTCACGCATATAACGATCAGAACCAACTTTTACACTGATACCCTCCACCGTGGCGCACACACCTTTGCCAGTGACGGATTCAAATTCAGTCACTGCCGGTAGCGTGATGCCCTCCTGTGCCGCTGCTTCGACGATGGCGCGAGCAATTGGATGTTCCGAGCGCGACTCCACCGCCGCAACCTGTGTCAATACCTGATTGCGATCAAAGCCGGGCGCAACTTCCAGATCAGTCAATGCAGGCCGGCCTTCGGTCAGAGTACCAGTCTTGTCCACCGCCACGACCCGGGCATCCTTGAGCAATTGCAGCGCTTCACCCTTACGAAACAGAATACCCATCTCGGCACCGCGACCAATGCCAACCATGATGGAAGTCGGCGTGGCCAAACCCATCGCACAAGGGCAGGCAATAATAAGTACTGCCACTGCATTGACCAGTGCAAACGTCAGTGCCGGTGCAGGACCAAAAATCAGCCAGATCAGAAAGGTAATTACCGCAGCCAGCATAACGGCTGGTACAAACCACAGTGTCACCTTGTCCACCATTGCCTGAATGGGCAGCTTGGAGCCTTGCGCCTGCTCAACCAGGCGGATGATCTGCGCCAGCATGGTTTGTCCGCCCACGGCAGTTGCACGTAATATAAAAGCGCCCCGTTGATTGACGGTCCCGCCTACCACTTCGCTACCAACCGTTTTTTCGACAGGAACAGGTTCACCGGTAATCATTGATTCATCCACAAAACTGCGACCTTCCACTACTTCGCCATCTACCGGTATGCGCTCGCCGGGACGGACTTCAACACTATCGTCCAGAGTAACTTCACCGATCGGGATATCAACAATATTGCCATCGCGCAATACATGCGCCACCTTCACCTGCAAACCAACCAGTCGCCTGATCGCTTCAGAAGTACGTCCCTTGGCGCGTGCTTCAAGAAAACGACCCAGCAAAATCAATGTAACGATGACGACTGCTGCTTCGTAATAAACGTTTACAGCGCCAGCGGGCAAAAGATCAGGAGCAAAGGTAGCAATCACGGAATAACCGAATGCAGCAACCGTCCCCACTGCTACCAGTGAATTCATATCCGGTGCCAGCCGCAGCAGTGCTGGAAAACCTTTTTCATAGAAACGGCGCCCAGGGAAGATCATCACCAGCACGGTCAATGCAAACTGCAGATACCAACTCTGCTGTATACCAATAGTAGCCATCACCCAATCATGCACAGCGGGAATCAGGTGTGATCCCATCTCAATTACAAATACAGGCAATGTTAATGCACTAGCCAAGATCAAATCCCGCTTGAGTAGCGCGCGTTCTACGTCCTTCTTTTCTGTCGCTTCATCGCTGGCCTGTGCCGTGGTATCCATGGCTTTGGCGGTAAAACCCGTGTTCACAATGGCATTGATTAGCGTGTCAGCATCGGCCACCCCATGCACTGTGGCATGTTCCGTCGCCAGATTCACGGTTGCTTCCTGCACTCCGGGCACAGCTTTGAGCGCCCGTTCGATACGCCCCACACATGAAGCGCATGTCATACCTTCCACTACCAGTTCAATGATAGTTGCAGGAACATCAAATCCTACTTTCTCAACTGCTTGAATCAGTGCCATGCGATCAACCGAATTCGCAAGATGGATATCTGCGCGCTCGGTAGCCAGATTAACCGATACATCACTCACCCCCTCAACCTTGGCCAGTGCCGCCTCCACTCGACCAACACAACTTGCACACGTCATGCCCTCGATAGGCAGACTGATCATTGTGGCGCCAGCTTGAGCTTGATTATCATTTGATGCGCCCATATTTTGCTTCCCCAAATCAATTTTCGATATACAGACTGGCTCTTTTGCCACTCTTATATGAAGACAAACCTTAATCTGAATAAATTCCTGCTTTTACAAGCACAATCTGCTGTCAAATCAGAATGATACCCGCCAGCGGCGGTAAGGTAATGATGATGGAATCAACTTGACCTGACCACTGCTGCCCGGTCGGAACAATATCCCCAGGGTTACCGATATTGCTGCCACCATAGTAAGTTGAATCGCTGTTGAATACTTCTTGGTATGTTCGGGATTCCGGTACGCCTACTCGGTAGCCGGTACGTGGCACTGGTGTGAAATTCAGGATCACCAGCATGAATGATCCATCTCTGGCACGGCGCTGGTAACTGATAACTGACTGTTCCGAATCATGACAATCAATCCAGGAAAATCCTTCAGTAAAAAAATCCAGCTCATGCAACGCTGGTGTATCCAGGTAGAGGTGATTCAGATTCCGCAATAACATTTGTATACCACGATGCGGATCACGCTCCAGCAGATACCAGTCAAGTTCATGATTAACCCGCCATTCACGTCCTTGAGCAAATTCATTGCCCATAAAGTTGATTTTTTTGCCTGGGCAGGTCATCTGGTAGGTAAACAGCAAACGCAGGTTGGCAAACATTTGCCAGACATCTCCCGACATCTTGTCCAGCAGGGATTTTTTGCCATGTACCACTTCATCATGCGAAAGCGGCAAAATGAAGTTTTCGGTATAGGCGTAAAGCTGATTGAACGTTAGTTCATTGTGATGGTAATGCCGGTGAATTGGATCCAGTTGCATGTAATTCAGCGTATCGTTCATCCATCCCATGTTCCATTTCATGGAAAAACCCAGCCCGCCCAGATAGGTCGGACGAGATACTGCTGGCCAGGAGGTGGATTCCTCGGCAAAAGTAAGCGCACCGGAAAATTCACCATGCACCATCGTGTTCAATTCACGCAAGAAATCAATTGCATCAAGATTTTCACGCCCACCAAAACGATTGGGCAGCCATTCTCCTTCTTTGCGCGAATAATCCAGATAGAGCATCGAGGCCACCGCATCCACACGCAGCCCGTCAATATGGAAAACAGACAACCAGTAATGGGCGCTGGAAAGCAGAAAGGATTTCACCTCACTGCGCCCGTAATTGAAAATATACGTCCCCCAATCCTGGTGATAACCCAGGCGCGGATCTTCATGTTCATAGAGCGCTGTACCGTCAAACCGTGCCAATGAAAAACTGTCTTGTGGAAAATGTGCCGGCACCCAGTCGAGAATCACACCAATTCCAGCCTGATGACATTTATCCACAAAATACATGAATGCTTCTGGATTACCATAGCGGCTGGTTGCTGCAAAATAACCTGTTACCTGATATCCCCAGGATTCATCCAGCGGGTGCTCGGAAATTGGCAACAGCTCAACATGGGAATAACCCATCTCTTGTAGATAAGGAATCAGGTGATCGGCTAATTCCTGATATGAATAGAAGCTGCCATCCGGATGGCGTTTCCACGAACCTACATGCAGCTCATAAATATTGACTGGCGCATGTAGCCAGTCCCATCCTGCGCGTTGCACCATCCAGTCGTTATCCTGCCATTCATACCGGCTTTCAACTGGCGTCAATGCGGCATTATTGGGACGCAATTCATACCTGGTTGCATAAGGATCGGTCTTGAGCAGGATTTCTCCAGTTGAATGATTTCTGATCTCATATTTATATAACGTACCTCCGGGCAGATCCGGAATAAACAATTCCCATACCCCGCTGTGATCACGCGCCATCATAGGGCACACCCTGCCATCCCAGTGATTGAAATCCCCAACGACACTTACCCGTTCGGCATTGGGTGCCCATACGGCAAAACGTGTGCCCGTAACGCCTTGATTTTTGACCTGATGGGTACCCAGCATGTGGTATGCCTGGAGCAGGCGCCCTTCATTGAACAGATACAGATCATGTCCTGAAATCTGTACTGGAAAAGCATAAGGATCATAGCGCTCCTCAATTACCCCGGTTTCTGCATGTTCCAGACGCAGTAAATAAGGACGCGTAACAGCCTCCCCCTTCCACTCGAAAATACCTGCATCGTGCGTGCACTCCATCACCTGGAAACCGGATGAAGTCTGCAGCCATACCCGTGACATATACGGTTGAAACACTCGAACCAGCTCACCGCCCGGAACAGAATGTATCCCCAGATAAGAGCCGGGGGCATGCAGCCTTGCGGCCAATAACAATGATTGCGCAGAATCACCTGCTAAATCTCGGGATGGGGATGGGAAAGGCAAAGATTTCATCGGTATGGGCTCGCTATTACCTGCAGTGTCGGCTGGTAATGGTTATTCGGATCAAGTAAGATAAACATGGAAACACAGGGTATGCGGTTTTTTTAAACACTGCAAATCAGTGAGGTAACCATGAACGTTCAAACAGGCTGTCCAGATGAATAACAACCCGCGCTTTGTCAGCACACTTACTCGCAACACACTGGCGCTGATCCTGGCAGGCGGACGCGGGACGCGCCTTAAGAACCTGACAGACTGGCGCGCTAAACCGGCGGTTCCCTTCGGTGGCAAATTCCGCATTATCGATTTCACGCTGTCCAATTGCGTCAACTCGGGTGTACGTCGTATCGGCGTCGTCACACAATATAAGGCGCAAAGTTTGATCCGCCATATTCAACGTGGCTGGAGTTTTTTGGATGGCCGGTTCCATGAATTTATCGAGCTGTTACCTGCACAGCAACGTACCGAAGAGGGAACTTGGTACCAAGGTACCGCTGATGCTGTTTTTCAGAATCTCGACATTATCCGCACGCATAACCCCAGCTATGTACTGGTCCTAGGTGGTGATCACATCTACAAAATGGATTATGGGCAAATACTGGCTGAACACGTCGAAAAACAGGCCGATTTGACAATCGCCTGCCTGGAAGTTCCGATCGAAGATGCCAGCGCATTCGGCGTTATGGCGGTTGATAACGACTCGCGTATCACCAACTTTACCGAGAAACCCGCTCACCCCGCCCCGATCCCAGGCAAACCCGGGCACGCTCTCATCAGTATGGGTATTTATGTTTTTAACGCGAAATTTCTGTATGAACAACTGATTCTGGATCACGACATGAATCAATCATCACACGATTTCGGTAAAGACGTGATACCCCGCCTGGTAGCGAGCAATATTCAGGTTTATGCACATCGCTTTCAGAATAGCTGCGTCAACATGGATTCAGGTGTACCTTACTGGCGTGATGTCGGTACAGTAGATGCATACTGGGAGGCAAATATTGATCTCACCACTATCACGCCGGATTTGAATCTGTACGATGAAGACTGGCCAATATGGACATATCAGGAACAACTGCCTCCTGCCAAATTTGTGTTTGATGACAATGATCGCCGTGGCCAGGCACTGGATTCAATGGTATCAGGCGGATGTATTATCAGCGGGGCAACAGTACGCCGTTCTCTGTTGTTTTCTAATGTTCAAGTACGCTGCTTCAGTACCATTGAAGACTCGGTCATTCTGCCTGACGTCAGTATCGGCCGATATGTTCATCTCAGACAAGTGGTGGTGGAAAAGGAATGCCAGATCCCGGAAGGCCTTGAAATTGGTTTTGATCCTGTTGCAGATAAAAAACATTTTTATGTCACGGACAATGGGATTACTTTGATTACACCGGAAATGTTGAGACAGCAAATTCACTATACTCGCTGAAATTTCCAATCCAGCTTTCCGGCCGATTGATCTCTATCAACTTTCTTTACACGATTTGATATGCCATGACCAGCCATTCTTCTAAACTCGATCTTGTGTTGCTCTGGCACATGCACCAGCCAGACTACCGGGATTATAAAACCGGTGAATTCATGTTGCCGTGGGTATATTTGCATACTATCAAGGACTATACCGATATGGCGCACCACCTTGAAAATCACCCGGGTATCCGGCTGGTGGTGAACTTTGTTCCTGTCCTGCTGGATCAGCTGGAAGATTACGCTGATCAATTTGCTGGCGGCACGATTCGTGATCCATTACTGCGCTTGCTCTCCGCGCCAGATCTTGATCATATTTCTCCCAATGAGCGCTTGCTGATTCTGAACAGCTGCTTCCTGAATAATCACGAAACCATGCTCAAACCTTATCCGGCTTATCAGCATCTACGTGATCTGTATGATCATCTGCAAAAGACGAATGACAAGGAACTGATGTATGTCTCCGGCCAATACCTGGCCGACCTGCTGGTGTGGTACCACCTCGCCTGGATGGGCGAAAGCGTGCGCCGGGAAAATGAATGCATTGTACACCTCATGTCTCAGGAAAAACTGTTCAGCCATGGTGATCGTATCCTGCTGTTTAACCTTATTGGCGAACTCATCCAAGGTATTATTCCGCGTTATCGTAAACTGGCAGAATCCGGCCAGATCGAGCTTTCCACCACACCGCACTATCACCCGCTAGCTCCCTTGCTGATTGATTTCACTTCTGCCCGGGACAGCCTTCCTGAAACGCAACTGCCAGCCAATCCGGTCTACCCTGGTGGGCGCAACCGGGTAGCGTTTCATCTGCAATCAGCTATTGACAGCCACCGGCAGCGTTTTGGCAGCGAACCTTCCGGTGTATGGCCAGCCGAGGGCGCAGTATCAGAACCGCTACTGGATATCCTGGCCGGACACGGTCGTCAGTGGTGTGCCAGCGGTGAAGGCGTGTTGGCCAACAGCCTGCACAAATCTTATCCTGACCAGCCCTTGCCTGCCCGCAGCGAATATCTTTATCGCCCTTATCGGTTTGAATCCGGTAATAACAGTATTCTGTGTTTCTACCGGGATGATCAGCTATCCGATCTGATCGGATTTGAATATTCAAGATGGTTTGGGCGTGATGCTGCAGAAAATCTTGTCCAGCGGCTTGAACATATCCGTAGTGAAACAAACGGCAATCCCGCTCCAGTCGTCAGTATTATTCTTGATGGAGAAAATGCCTGGGAAACTTATCCCTACAACGGCTACTATTTTCTGGATGATTTGTATGAAATACTTGAAAAAAATGCTGATATCCGTACGACAACCTTCCATGAATACATCGCCGGGTTATCCGAAAACAACATTGAAATTACCCGATTGCCGTCGCTGACGGCCGGCAGTTGGGTATATGGCAGTTTCTCCACCTGGATTGGAGATCATGACAAAAATCTGGCATGGGATTTATTGTGTGCCGCCAAACAAAGTTACGATCTTGTCATGCAAGGATCACGCTTGACGGATGAAGAAAAATTGGCTGCCGGACAGCAGCTCGCTTCCTGTGAGAGTTCCGACTGGTTCTGGTGGTTTGGTGATTACAACTCGCCACACTCAGTAGAAAGCTTTGATCTGGCTTTCCGCAAAAATCTTGCCAACCTTTACCGCCTGCTGAACATACCCGTTCCGGTGACCATTCTCGAACCCATCAGTTATGGCAGTGCATCCACAGGCAAAGGTGGCGCGATGCGGCATGCCTCTTAGAGGGCTCACAAAAAATGTAATACTGGCAAATATGAAACAACCGATAAATATTTAAGGATATCCCAGATGACCTCATCCGTATCATTGCTGTTTGGTGTCCACGCCCACCAACCGATTGGCAATTTCCCCGAGGTCGTTATTGATGCGCATGAACGCTGTTACAAGCCCTTCCTGCAAACTTTATACCGCTATCCGGAATTTCGTTTTGCCATCCACTTTTCCGGCTGGTTGCTGGATTTTCTATTTGAGCACTACCCGAAAGATATGGCGTTATTACGTGAGATGGTCACACGCGGGCAGATCGAAATATTTGGTGCAGGCGATACCGAGCCGGTACTGGCGGCCATTCCCGAGCGGGATCGCATCGGCCAGCTCAAGACCTTTTCGGCTAAACTCAAGAAAAAGCTGGGGCAGTCGCCACAAGGCGCCTGGCTAACTGAGCGTGTATGGGAATCCACTATCGTGCCTGCTTTGGTTAATTGCGGTATCCATTATGTAATAGTGGACGATTACCACTTCATTTGTACCGGAAAAAATAAAATAGAACTTGATGGTTACTTCAGTACTGAAGAAGATCATCACAAGCTTGATCTTTTTCCCATCTCCGAAGCATTGCGTTACCGGCTCCCCTTTTCTCCTGCGCTGGAAGCCATTGCCTATATTGAATCCCTGATTGATCAGTCCACAACCGAGCATCAACCTGCAGCAGTCTATTTTGACGACATTGAGAAATTCGGCATCTGGCCAGAAACTTATCAGTGGGTTTACGAACACGGCTGGCTGGAGAAATTTATCCAGGGTGTACTGGCTTCTCCTCATATCCAGCTGCAGCACTACCGGGATTATCATGCCAGCGAAAAAACCCGTGGCATCGTTTACCTCCCCACCACCTCCTACATCGAGATGAATGAATGGACGCTGCCCGCTGAACCTGCTCATATTTATGATGATCTGGTGCAGCAAGCCAAATCCACAGGTCAGTACGAACAAACCAGATCTTTCCTGCGCGGAGGAATGTGGAAAAACTTTTTTTCACGCTACCCTGAATCCAACTGGATGCACAAGCGCATGCTCGGCCTGTCCGCACGTTACGCCAGCCTGCCGGCCAGGCAGCGGACCTCTGCCATGCAACGATGCCTGTACGCTTCCCAGGCCAATGATGCCTACTGGCATGGTCTATTTGGCGGTCTGTATCTGCCGCATTTGCGGCGCACCGTCTACAACAATCTGATTGAACTGGAAGCGCAACTCGATCAGTGTGAATCGCGCAATATCTACTATCATGAGGATACTGATCTGGATGGCACGGAGGAAATCTATCTGCAAAACGGGACTGTGCAGGCAGTTTTGAAACTCAACAGCAGCGCCAGCATCTGCGAACTGGACAGCTATCCACTGAAACACAACTTTGCCGATACCCTCGCCCGCCAGACTGAGCATTACTACCGAAAGATCCAACCGGGTCTACAGGGAGCTTCATCTCATCAGCAATCAGGAATAGCTTCAGCACATGATCGAGTCAATTTCAAACATGCTATTAGCCAGGCAGATATGGAACCGGATCTGTATGCACAACACCTGTTTATTGATCGTTTAAACGGTGAGCTGCTGGATTATCAACTGCACCCCTCAGATAAGGCAGATGAAGTTATTTTTCAGGCGATAACAGATTTCGGGTCAATCAGTAAATGCTTTCGGATTATCAGCAACCAGCTACTTGTCATCTATGTATGCAGCGGGGAAGCCAGTGGATACATGCAGACAGAAATCAATCTGGCCATGCCCAGTTGCGACGGACCGGGCGGACGTTACATCCGGAATCACACTGTGCTGTCCGGCTTCGGACAACCCATCGAACTGGATAATCTGACAGCCATTACACTGGAAGACGACACGCTGGGCGGCAGTCTGTCACTTGATATTTCACCTGTAACAAAATTTTATGCCTGCCCGCACTTCACCGTTTCTCAATCGGAAGGCGGATTTGAAAAAATCATGCAGGCAGTCAAACTAATACTTACCTGGAAGATAACGGATGACCAGCAGCAACATATTACCCTTCGTTTTGATGAAATGAACACTACTGTTTGATCCGGCCCAGATAAAGAATAATGGAGCTACCATGATAGAAGAATCCGGTCGTCTCAAACTATGTGATGAAGAGCAGATTCCCTGGAAAAAATGGGGTCCGTATCTAAGTGAGCGGCAATGGGGCACGGTGCGCGAGGATTACAGCGATAACGGCGATGCCTGGAATTACTTTCCGCATTACCAGTCTGGCGCTCGCGCTTACCGCTGGGGAGAAGATGGCCTGGCCGGTATTAGCGATGACCGGCAGTTGCTTTGTTTTGCATTGGCGCTGTGGAACGGACGCGATCCGGTACTAAAAGAACGCCTGTTTGGTCTGACCAATCCACAAGGCAACCATGGCGAAGACGTCAAGGAATATTATTTCTACCTGGACGCCACGCCCACTCACAGTTATCTGAGATATCTCTACAAATATCCGCAAACAGCCTATCCTTATGAAGATCTGGTCACCACTAACGGGCGACGCTCCCGGCAGGAATCGGAATATGAACTGCTGGACACCGGTATCTTTGATGAGAACCGGTATTTTGATATTTTTGTGGAATACGCTCAAACTGTGCCGGAAGATATCCTGATCCGCATCAGCGTTATCAATCGTGGCCCTGAAACAGCAGACTTACGACTACTGCCGACACTCTGGTTCCGCAATACCTGGTCATGGGAACCCGGTTCAGCTAAACCGCAGCTATCCCAGGAGGGTAATCAGAACGAATGCCGGATCATTCGCGCCAAGCATAACGAACTGGGAGATTACCAACTGTATTGTGCAGATAAACCAACCCTGCTCTTTTGCGAAAACGAAACCAACGCCTGGCGGCTGTTTCGCAACAACAATAAAGGCCTCTACACCAAGGATGGAATTAACGACTATATCATTCATGACAGAACAGACGCCATTAACCCTGCCAACAGCGGTACCAAAGCAGCGGCAGACTATGCTCTGAGTATCCCTTCCGGAGAAACTCACATAATCAGGTTGCGGCTGTGCAAGGCTGATTCTGTCAAGGCAGATATATTTTTTACCGGTTTCGACGAACTCATCGACCAGAGAAAGCAGGAAGCCGATCATTTCTATGAATCACTGTCCGGTGACCGGTTGAATAAGGAACAGCAACGTGTCCTGCGGCAGGCATTGGCTGGCATGATATGGACCAAGCAATATTATGAGTTTGATGTAGCACGCTGGCTGAATGAGCACCCCCGGCACAGCACACGCAATGCTGACTGGCAACACATGCAATGCCGGGACATCATTTCCATGCCGGATAAATGGGAATATCCGTGGTTTGCCGCATGGGATTCAGCCTTTCATGTTCTACCCCTGGCCATGATAGATCCCACCTTTGCCAAACAGCAGCTCAACCTATTTCTGGAAAACCGCTACCAGCACCCAAATGGACAGATTCCAGCTTATGAATGGAACTTCAATGCTGTCAACCCGCCCGTTCACGCCTGGTCCGTCTATGTGGTTTATCAAATCTGCCAGGATTACCATAGCCAGAACGATCTGACATTCCTGAAATCCGCCTTTGCCAGCCTGGAACACAATTTCTCCTGGTGGGAATCCCACCGCGAGCCGGATAAAAACGTGTATGAAGGCGGGTTTCTAGGGTTGGATAATATCGGGGTATTTGATCGCAGTGCCGCACTGCCAACCGGCGGCCATCTGGAGCAATCGGATGCCACCGCCTGGATGACATTGTTCTCGCAAAGTATGTTGCAGATCGCATTGGAGCTCAGCCTGCACGATCCGGATTACGAGCAAAGAGTGCTCTCCTACCTGAATAAATTCATGGCCACTGCCGCTGCCATGCAGGATATCAGCGATGAACACCGCGACATGTGGGATGAAGAGGATGGCTTTTTCTATAATGTCCTGCGTTTTCCGGACGGCCACTCCACTCGCATCAAGGTACGTTCACTGGTCGGGCTGCTACCGTTATGTGCCGTGATTGTAGTAGAGGAATCCACGCTAAACAAGCTACCGCAGGTTGCAAAATATTTTGAAAACCTGGTCAAACGCAGGAGTCATCTAACCGCCCATATCTTTTGTCCAATTAAACCTGGCGTGGAAAATCGCCGTCTGCTGGCAATTATGGATGAAAAGAAATTGCGGCAAATATTGACAAAAATGCTCGATGAACAGGAGTTCCTGAGCCCTCACGGTATTCGATCATTATCGAAATATCACCAGGAACATCCCTACGAATTTTACTGGAACGGGCAGACTTTCTCTGCAAATTACCAGCCAGGTGAATCCGATTCAGCCGTGTTCGGAGGGAATTCCAACTGGCGCGGTCCTGTCTGGGCACCGATCAACATCCTGATTATTCACGCATTGCTGGCGCTGTATGCCTACTATGGAGAAAATTTCCGGATTGAATGCCCCACCGGATCTGGTAGGCAGTGCAACCTGTTCCAGGTTGCAAGAATGATTGCCGTAAGGCTACTCCATATCTTTCTGCCGGATGAATATGGCCGACGGCCGGTGTTTGGCGGCACTGAAAAATTCCAGACCGATCCCCACTGGCGGGATTGCCTGCTGTTTTATGAATACTTCCACGGCGAAGATGGCTCCGGGCTGGGTGCCAGCCACCAAACCGGCTGGACAGGCGTAATGGCCGCCCTGCTGAGTATCTTCGGCTCTCTGGAAGAAGAGGAACTAGCAGAACTGGGCATGCAGGAAATACCGGCGATCCTTGCAGGAAATAACAATGTATAAACCCATCCCCTGACAAACCTCTGGCTACCACTATCCGGGGTAAAAATACGAGAGACAGCCACCACACCTAAAAGAAATCAACCAATTTGCATCAAACATCTTGTCTGCCAGACAGCAACCTTCATAATTCACACTACTCATTCAATATTCATGAGTGGATTAAGCTCAGATAATCTATTAAAGATTGGATCCAATGCAAATCAATCTTACCCTGATGAATGACATTACTTATCACGCAAAGCCTGCATGGTTCTGCGGGCAAAGCACAAGTCTTCCCATGCCTTGGCCTTGTCCGTCAGCGAACGCAACAGATAGGCCGGATGGTAGGTCGCAATCAGGGGAATGCCTGCAAATTCATGCAATCTACCACGCAGGCTGGCAATGCTGTCGCCTGTCGCCAGCAGATTCTGGGCAGCCACCTTACCCAAGGTTATGATCAACCTAGGCTGAATCAATGCAATCTGGCGCAGTAGATAGGGACGGCACTGCTGTGCTTCCATTTCCAGCGGGTTGCGATTATCCGGTGGGCGGCATTTAACGATATTGGCAATGTAAACACCCTGTTCGCGCCCGAGATCAATCGCCTGCAGCATACTGTCGAGCAGCTTCCCGGCCTGGCCGACAAACGGTTCACCCAGCAGGTCTTCCCGGGCCCCCGGGCCTTCTCCAATAAACAGCCAGTCTGCCTGTTCATCACCCACACCAAATACCGTTTGCTTACGCGTCTGGCAAAGTGGACAAGCGGTACAGCTGCTAACCATCTGCCGCAGCTGCTCCCAGTTTGCACGCGCAATTAAAGCCGATCGGTCATCAACTATAGAAGATTCCACAGCGGTTTCTGTGTGCGCAGCCGGATTCTCTTTTGAATCAGACGATTGAACAGATGGCTGTCCGAGAATAGCATTCGACCTGACACGCCACACGGGTAATAAGCCTAATTCTTTGAGACGATTGGGATCCATGGTTGAATCTTTCCTGATCAGACAGGATGAGAAATCAGGGTATCCGGGGTTCTTGGCATCATAGCTCCCGCCTCATGATCAGCGCATCCTCGCGTCCGCACATCGCCGGATAGTAATCCTTGCGCACGGCAATTTGCTGGAATCCCAGTCGCCGATACAAATTTGCCGCACCGGTATTGGACTCACGCACATCCAGTAATATAAATTCTGCTCTATGTTTTCTGGAAAGTTCAATCAGATAACGCAACATCGCTCCACCCAGACCCTGATTTTGCCAGGCGTAACCCACACCCAGTGTCAGCACATGCGCTTCACCTGGCCCGATCATGAGAATACTGTAACCCATCACCAAATCAGTATCCGGCTCGGCACCCTGCTGTTGCACCATCACCTGGCAATGATGACCCGCCTTGATTGAATCACTAAAATTGCCGATTGACCATGGAAAAAGAAAAATTTCGTGCTCAATACAAATAACCTGTTCGAGGTCACTCAAACGCATTTCACGAATTTTGATCTGAAAAGGGCGTGCCCTGATCTGTGCCATCGTTACCGTTCGCTTTCCTTCAGTGCCACCTTGTTGCGGATATACACTGGCAGCGCCTCTTCTGCTGCCCTACCCTCACCATTAGCAAATTTAATCGCTGCCAGTTGCACAATTTCACGCGCATGCGGATAACAATCGGGAATAATCTGCTGCAAATTTTCGCTGTAAACGTTTGACAAAACAGATTGATACAGATCAAAACCACTACCACATCCCGTCCATCCGTCTCCGATTACCCCTGGAGCTGTTTCCGGCCGACATAGTAGCGGAGCATGAACAGGAAACCAGCCGATTTCTCTTTTTTCATAAGCTGCAAAATAAAGTTCACCCATACGCGCATCCAGCGCCGCCAGCACCTGAGACGCATCTACCTGTTGTGCCAGGGCTTCCAGTGTACTCACCCCAACCACCGGAATATCCCGTGCAAAAGCCAATCCCTGGGCAATGCCGCAGGCAATGCGCAACCCGGTAAAGGAACCCGGGCCAGCTCCGAAAGCGATGCCCTCAATCTGACTCAAGGCAACACCGGCTTCAGTCAGCATGGTTTGCAGCATTGGCAATAACAATTCGGAATGGCGCTGGCCCGCCAACTCTTCCCTGCTAATAATGTTTCCATTCAGCCACAGAGCCAGGGAACAGTATTCGGTAGAAGTATCAAACGCAATGATGTTCATCGGAATCCTGTGGTTCACAGTGCCCAGTCTGCAAGAGATTGATAGACTGATTCGTATGGTGTCTGCCGGGATTGTGCCAACGACCATTGAGTCACTGGCCAATCAATCGCTTGGATTGAATCAGGCAAGCTGCAGTGCCTTACATTTCTTACCAGCGTGACGTGTGGTGTAAATGGATATGTGTCGTCATACCGGATTCTCAAGGCAGAAAGCAAGTGCTGCAGATCCTGCACAAGAGTAGTTAATTCTGCTGGACATTGGCTTGTTCCGGCCACCACGACTCCGGCTTTTTTCCAGAAGCAAACCTTATCCAGAGTCAAATTGAATGGAGATTGCCGGATAGCCGGGGCTGCCTGACACAATCGTGGAATATTACCTTGATCGATTTCGCCCATGAATGCCAATGTCAGATGTAGATTTTTCGGTTGAATGCAACGACCTGAACAATCATCCGCCAGCTGCCGCGCCAGTTTGGCCAATTGATCTCTTGCGATATCCTGTGGCCACAATGCAAGGAACAGCCTGACAGGATGAGCAGCGCCGGACATTATGGCTGTGCTTCGCCTTCGTCACTGTTAGCGATCAGGCAGACCACTTCCGCTACGATACCTTCACCACGCCCGACAGCACCGAGTTTCTCGGCAGTTTTTGCCTTGATATTAATATTTCCAGCAGGCATGGCGAGATCCTGTGCAATGTTGGCTATCATTCCGGAAATATGGGGGGCCATTTTAGGTGCTTGGGCAATGATCGTCGCATCGATATTCACAACACGATAACCCGTTTCAGCCAGCAACCGGTGAACTTTACACACCAGCTTGCGACTATCAATATCTTTATAACGTGCATCGGTATCGGAAAAATGCTTGCCAATATCCCCCAAGGCGGCAGCACCCAGCAGCGCATCACACAAGGCATGCAGCAGCACATCCGCATCCGAGTGGCCCAGCAGGCCCTTCTCATACGGAATAGTCACGCCACCAATGACAAGCTCACGCCCGGCAGCTAACTGGTGAATATCAAACCCTTGTCCGATTCTGATTTTTTTCATGATAACTGGGTAATATGTTCTGAAGTGAGCAAGCTACTCAAGTTCTGAGGAAACAGCAGAAATCATCTGATTGCCCCACCTGCACACTCCTGTACGGATAGAATCTGCGATTATCGCATGGCCAAGCAAGCCCTGGTAACACCGGCATCACCCAGGACAAGCGTTTCTTCGCTACACAGCAGGTTGGCACCAAAGTGCCATGAGTTGCCTTTCTTGCTTGAGTGCATTTCAGGCTTGCGTTTACCCTCAGTATTCCTGGTAGAAGGTGGTGCGGCAATCAGGCTGGCATCGACGATCATACCTTGTTTGAGAAACAGATTTTAGGCTGCTAGTTGGCGATTGACAGTGGCAAAACCTTGTTGAGCCAGGTTATGTTGGTCCAGCAGGTGACGAAAACGCAGTATAGCGCTTTCGTCAAGCATGCGATTCAGTTCAAAATGGCAGATCTGGCGCAATCTCATCAAGGGTATCTTCCATGCCCGGATCAGAGCAGCTGTAGGCAATATGCACGCGCAACATATTTTTCAGTGGTAGTGGTTGCTCGCCATGGCATCCATTTGTCGGGTAGTACGGTTTGATCAGGACAATAAACTCTGATCAAGGAGGCAAACGCTCAATCTGAGTAAAAAAATCACTCTTTATGAAAGGATTCGTGCAGAGATTCCTTAAATCCAAATTGATTGTTGTTTTCTTGATTTTTAGCTGCTCTGAACAGAACAGGATTATTCGGAGCAGCTTGAAAAACATTTGATTATTCTGGGTTTATTTGACACGGCTGCGATATTCGCGTGTGCGAGTATCAATTTCGATCTTGTCACCGATTTCACAAAACAACGGTACCGGCAACTCGAAGCCAGTAACAATTTTGGCTGATTTCATTACCTTGCCTGATGTATCGCCTTTGACTGCAGGTTCAGTGTAAATAATTTCGCGCACGACAGAATTCGGCATTTCAACTGAAATAGGTTTGTCATTATAAAACACAACTTCGCACGGCATGCCATCTTCCAGAAAACTGAGTACATCACTCATGGTTTCTTCTTCAACTTCATACTGATTGAATTCGGCATCCATAAATACATACATGGGGCTGGCATAATACGAGTAGCTCACCTCTTTTTTCTCCAGCACGACTATATCGAATTTATCATCTGCCTTATACACTGCCTCGCCAGGTGATTCTGTCAGCAGATTCTTGTATTTCATTTTTACAACCGAGGAATTACGCCCGGATTTGGTGAATTCGGTCTTCAGCACAACCATAGGGTCTCTGCCGAGCATAAACACATTACCTACACGAAGTTCTTGAGCTGTTTTCATCTATTCTAATCAATATAAGTCAAGGAAAAAAAAGGATATTATACTTTGACTTCCCCAGTGTAATGAAGAAATAACTACTGGTTTCTGCAAAAATTCACCAGATTGGAAGCCAAATCAGGAGCCTGAGCAAGCTGTTCAGCCCATGCTATGGCATGTTGTTTCAACGCCTTGTGGTATCGCCAGTAATTATCCCAGTCCAGCTGTTTATTGTTATTCCAGCCTCGATGCAGTGCTCGCAGCACATCAGCTGCTTCTTGGACCAATCCCTGGCAATAAAGATTCAGAAAGGCCTCAAGTTTGGGAAGATGCGCATCTTCCTGCTGTGGATAAATTTGCCAGATTACTGGCCGCGCTGCCCACTGCGCACGCACGAAGGAATCTTCGCCCCGCACAAAATTACAATCGCACACCCACAATAAACGGTCATAATTTTCTTGTGGCACAAAGGGAAGCACCTGCAACACCAAATTACCGCGCTGCACGCTATCCTCTGCCACCAGGCGTGATTGTCCTGCCCATGCAGCTGCTTGTCGCGAGGCCACACCTTCCGGCAACAAACATCGCACGGGTGAAGTTGAAATGGCCCATGCTTCCAACAAATGATCAACTGGCGCATGGTCATAGCAAAACAGGGAAACGATAGTTTCGTCAGAAGCAGGAACAGGAATACTCAGTTCGTGCCACAGTTTTGCCGGATCAGATTGCAGGGAATCGCGTTGTGCGAACAACCCCGCCTCCTGTATCACTCCCCCAGTTGCCGCAGTAAAACCAGGAAAAAAGAAATATTTGGTTAATGGCAGGCGTGGATGCGGTGAAGCTAGCCTATGGTAACCTTCCACCCATGATTCAGTAGATAAATACTCCAGATTGATCCACATGCACCCTTCCTTCTCTTTCATATCCACAGAATCTGCCGTCTGGGATGAAGCCACAGCCATTGCCATTACATAATTGGCTGGTAATTCACAGCCGAACGCCTCAATCACCACATCTGCCGGCACAAGATTTGGAAACGGCTCAATCCAATGTAGAATTTGTATGTTCCGAATATACTGAGCTGTCAGATTGCTATCAATTTCCGGACAAATTCGCTGTAATGACCCTAAATCATCCACCAGCAAACGCACCGTCATGCCAAATTCCGTAGCCAGCTGACGTGCCAGGCGCCAGCAAACACCAACATCGCCATAATTATCAACGACATGACAGAAAATATCCCAGCGTATCATTTTTTTCTTTAATCAGATAAGCCGCAGCATTACCCTGTTTGACATTCCGGGCATTTCCCGATACGTTATTTTCATCGAAAGAATCACCCCTTGCCCTCCATTTATCTTGCTGTTCCTGCCGGAAATATGCCAATGAAAATCACCTTTTTCAGCACTCAACCGTATGACCGTGAATCATTCCTCAAACATCAAGCCGATTCGCGCCTTGAGCTTATTTTTCTGGAAGAAAAACTGACTGAGCACACTGTATCCCTTGCCAGAGGAAGTGAGGTAGTTTGTGTTTTCGTCAACGATACACTTAATGAAAATATTATCCGCCAGCTGTCTCAATTGAATATTCAGCTCATCGCCCTACGCTGCGCCGGCTTTAATAACGTGGATCTCAAAGCAGCTCAGGCGTGTAATATCAAAGTAGTACGGGTACCAGCCTACTCCCCTCACGCCGTGGCAGAACATACGCTGGCGATGATCATGACACTCAACCGCAAAACGCATAAGGCATATAACCGTGTCCGCGAACAGAATTTTTCGCTGAACGGCTTGCTTGGTTTCGATCTCTACAAGAAAACAGTGGGCGTCATTGGTACCGGCCATATCGGGGAAGTATTCTGCCGCATCCTGCATGGCCTGGGCTGCAACATTTTGGCCTGTGATCCGATAAAAAAACCAACTGTGGAAGCAATGGGCATTCCGTATGTCCCCATGAGCGAGCTCTTCCCCCAATGCGATATTCTTTCGCTGCACTGCCCACTCAATGAAGAAACACGCTACCTCATCAACAACGAAACGATTGCACAAATGAAAGCGGGCATCATGCTGATCAACACCAGCCGTGGCGGATTAATCGACACCAAGGCCGTAATCACCGGGTTAAAAACAGGAAAAATCAGTTATCTGGGTATTGATGTCTACGAACAGGAAGCCGATCTGTTTTTCCAAAACCTCTCTGAACAGATCCTCCATGATGACACTATTGCCCGGCTCATGACCTTTCCCAATGTCCTGATTACTGCGCACCAGGGGTTTTTTACCCAGGAAGCACTCAGTCAGATTGCCCTTACAACACTGGATAACGTAAGGCAGTTTATAGATGGAGAGGTGCTGATTAATGCAGTCAGTAAGGACAATGGATAATCTTCCAATATCCACCTATGAGTTGTATGGGAGCCAATATGTTGCAAGGCTCCGAATGCCGCCGGCCTGCAACTTGATTAGAAATTATGCTACCAAAAAATTTCCAAATTACAACAATCGGAAAGACAGTGCAGCAATGAAGGTAGGCAGCAGTGCAAACAGCAGCAATCTGAATGGATGCACTGCTTCATCATCGAAGTGGTTGCGCAGAATGGTTACTCCTGCCGGGTTCGGGGCATTGGCAATAACAGTTAAACCACCTCCTGTCACTGCTCCGCTAGCCAGGGCATATTTATGGCTATCGGATAATCCTTCAACCAGCGAACCCAGATAGGTCAGCGCAGCGTTATCAGTAAAAGCGGTCAGAATGGTTGCACCCAGAAACATCTGATCACTGGTCATACTCATCAATACTGGCTGCAGCCACCATTGCTGCTGGCCACCCAGTACCACCAGCCCAGCCAGAAAAAAAGCCACCAGCAATCCTTCACGCAAGATTAAACGATCCTGATAATGCTGATAGGCATGAGCAATTCCCAGAAAAAAGAGGAACAGCCCCATAAACATCGCGGGATGGTGAGAAAAAATCACGATACCTACGAGAAAAGCCAGATGGATACATGTCAGGGCAAACGGAACAGTATCACTACGGTTACTTTCTGTTTCTGGCAGCAATCGCAGTTCTTCGCGGAATAGCAGTGTCGTACATAAGGCATTTATAACAACGGCAACAACTGCTTTCCAGCCGAATGTTGACAGCATGAACATGGTATCCCAGCCCCATTTTCCGGCTACCATCAGAATCGGAGGAGCGGCAAAGTGTGTGAGTGTGCCACCAATAGAAATATTCACAAATAGCACGGCCAGCGTGGCGTACTTCATATGTGTGGTAATACCCTTCACGAAGATACGTTCTGCCAGGATCAGCGCAGCCAGTGTCATGGCCGCCGGCTCGGTAATGAATGAGCCGAGCAAAGGAACCAGTGTTAACACGGTAAAGTAAAATCCCATGCTACCCGGCAAGGGTATGATACGGGCGAAAAAATCCACAGCAATCGTTGCTGTCCGCAGGATTGGGCGAGTTCCAGCGACCACCATAATGGCAAACACGAACATCGGCTCAGTGAAATTGCGTGAATCAATGTAATGTATTGCTGCTTTTTCACTATCGGCAATAAACAGCATGACAACCAGTACCATCGCCCAGAAGCCAAACACCACCTCCACTTCGCCCAGCAAATGCCACAGCCCGGCGTGAGTCGGCTGGATAGAGGCCAATCGCTTGAAAAAACCGGTAGTAAACGTGTGCAAAATAGCCAGAACAAACAATATCGTACCCATCAACTCCACAGCAGTCGGCGTCATCATTTTCGTATCATGGGCGCTATACGCCTTGCTTTAAACTGGCTTCGATAAACACATCTAAATCCCCATCCAGCACTGCCTGGGTATTGCCAATCTCGATATTGGTGCGCAAATCCTTGATGCGGGATTGATCCAGAACATAGGAGCGAATTTGGTGCCCCCAGGCAATGTCCGTCTTGGAATCTTCGATCGCTTGTTTGGTTTCATTGCGCTTTCTCAATTCCGCTTCATATAGGCGGGATTTCAGCACTGTCATAGCATCGGCACGATTCCGATGCTGGGAACGTCCGCTTTGGCATTGAACAACAATCCCGGTTGGAATATGCGTGATTCTGACAGCTGAATCAGTTTTGTTAATGTGCTGCCCACCCGCTCCGGAAGCACGATAAGTATCCACTCGCAGATCCGCCGGGTTGATATCGATTTCTATACTGTCATCTACTTCCGGATAGACAAATACGCTGGCAAAGGAAGTATGCCGGCGATTTCCTGAATCAAAGGGAGATTTACGCACCAGCCGGTGGACACCGGTTTCCGTGCGCAAGTAACCATAGGCATATTCACCGCTTACCTTGATTGTTGCACTCTTGATACCAGCCACATCGCCGGGAGATTCTTCCAGTAACTCCACTGCCAGGCCACGTCGTTCACAATAATGCAAATACATTCTTTCCAACATCGAAGCCCAGTCTTGTGCTTCCGTTCCACCAGAGCCAGATTGGATATCGATGAAACAGTTATTGGGATCCATCGGGTCCGAAAACATTCGGTGAAACTCCATTTCTTCCACCGTTTTGGCAAGTCCCGCTACATCCTCGGAAATACTGTGCAAAGTTTCATCATCGCTTTCTTCCTGAGCGATCTGCAGCAATTCTTGCGCGTCCTGCAATTGGCGATCAATCGATCGCAGGGTGAATACGATATTTTCCAGAGATTTTTTTTCGCGCCCTAATTCCTGAGCACGCGCCGGGTCATTCCAGATGGCAGGATCCTCAGATTGACGCTCAAGCTCTGTCAGCCGTACTTGTTTGGCATCAAAGTCAAAGATACCTCCGTAAAATTTCACCCCTGTGCTTTAAATCATCCAGTTGTTCGGTCAAAGTATTAATATGTTCAGCTTCCATGGCAGTATCTCATCCAAAACCATTGATTATACTGTAAGTCGAATTGGTACATAATCTGGCAAAACGAATGCGAGTATAATAATCAGTTGAAGACAACTACCACATGGATGATCTTTTTCTATTTTCCCATTACTTTAATAAAGTATCGGTCAATCGTATAGAGATAGATATTGATCGGTATCGTAAATATCACAGGCAAGATAAGACGGGTGATCGCATTGGTAATCAGCCACATAGGCCCCTTCGATACAATGTACAGCCGGTTGACCCATTTACCACTGCCTTTGAACAGTGCATCAGCTATTTTCGATAGAACAAACGACAGAGTAAATATCACCAGGAACCAATAAATTCGAGGAACCAAATCCAATGCGAATTTTTGAAAACTTTCCTGGTCACTGACGATTTTCCAAGTACTGACGCCAAACCCCCACTCTATACAAAAATAAATCAGGAAGAAGATGATAGCGAGGCTCAGGATAACCGGCACGCTTACCATCAACAGGCCAAGTGATTGTTTGGTGCCTGCAATCCCTTGCAGTACGTAGATGATCGGCTTGAAAAATTTGTGATGACCTTGCTCCAGCCGCTTCAATACTCTGGAGTCACCTGCTTTCAGTCCGGGTTGATACTGGCTGAATCGCCAGTTTCCATGCAAGTGTGAAGATGATACATAAGGCTTCAACTTTAAAAGCGCTGATTGGGACATTTGATAACCATCTGCCTGCAAGCAATCTGCTTCTACCTCAGTAAAAGAATCCAGATCGGTACGAATGCGTGATAACGCATATTGCGCTTCCTCCGATACTTCAAATTGAGAAGATGAAGAATCGGTCTCAATCTCTATTTTCTCACCAGGTAGCCAACTGATCTTGCTGGCGGATAGCCCGTGTGTTAAATGAAAATAGGCAACATGCTTATCCTGGATTTGTATCAGATTGTTCACTACCTCTTCCCGTACCCGCCTCATCAAAATTGAGCTGCTTGAGGCAAGAACCGATAATAAATCAGTTCGGGGGTTATTCGTTGCAGCAACTTGGCCAGAAGCATCGCTTACAACGAAATCAGTACACATATAATCAGGATCCAGCAAGCTCGCAATACCCTGATTATCATAGGCACCACCGTCAATGAGTTGCACGCGACGATCCTTATATAAGTTGGAAATAGCCATGGGAGGGAATATGCCAGGCACCGCCGCTGATGCGGCCACAGCGTTTCCTAACAGAAAATAAGGTTCTCTGGAGGTAATCTCCTCATAACGCATACGGCGATAACGATCTCTTTTGTCGATATCGCGAAAAATTGGATTTCTGGGAGGCACTTCACCCATACTCATGGCGGTAAAATACCAGCTATGCGCAGAATTCAGACTGACAGCATTAATCATGAGTATGGGTACTTTATGCTTGCGTCCAGGATTGCCGCTTACAGTACATGGATGGAAAGGTTGTTCTACTCCCTGTGGCTGAATCAGCAGATCACTCATTCGTATGGGGCGATCACCAACATTTATCAACGGCCGGTAAATATAACGCTCGTATAATTCACCGATCGAATCTGATCGGGAATAATTGGGAAGCGCCATGCGCATATTTTTGAAGGGATTGGCAAAAGTTCGCAGTCGTAAATTTTTCTGTACTGCGTTTAGAAAATGCTCTTCCAGTTTTTGTACCAGCTCAACATAATCCGAATCGGTAATATCACAATCGGCTTTGGATTCCAGCAAAATCTTCAGTAACAGGTAATAGGCTGCGCCCACTATTGAACCACCCGATACAGTTGAAATGGATTCCACATGCTTTAGCATTCCCAGTTCCGCCATGCGCGCGAGCACACCAATATGATAGAACGATGCCCTGAATCCCCCTCCCGATAAAGCAAGCCCCAAGCGTTGATTACATTCCGTTGCTTCTATCATTTTCTTTCCCCTTTATGGTGAAATTCCACTAAAGCTGTCTCTTTGGAAAAATCTTTTTGAAGCAAGCCGGATCTGGCCAACATAAACCAGAACTGATTCACATATCAGTCATTATTTGTTCCGCCTAAACAGTTTGGTGATGGAATATAGAATCAATCAAATACTTCATCTCCTGTCGGTTCAAGGTGAGTGGTTTCATTCATTTCCTGGCGGAATCTGGATAATTCGTAATACATTCTAAAGCGTGCCCGGTTTATATTGCCCAGGGGCTTGTGTTCAGGAAGGCAATGCCAGGGATTCATTTTTAGCCGTTTGGCAAACTCGAACTGCGCATCCGAATCAAATTTCTGTTTAGGAATATGGATGGTGGCGGCAGGAATGAATGAAGAAAGTTTTTCCGGCCAGCGAACCGAACTGTCCTCAATGGGCATTAAATGAGGATCCGTCTGTACCTGGATCATCAGATCAAACTCAACTTCTTTTTCATCGAGCGTCTTGATCATGTTCTCCCGCAAATAATTGAACGGCGGTGTACCAAAAGGCAAGCCGGGAATATGTCTTTCAACATCTTTTGTTTTTGGCACGAATGAATACATCATCGCCTGGCCCTCACCCAGCAGATAAGGCGTGCAGCTCCAGTAGCGTTGTCCCAGCGGATTATACTGAGTGGCAGTCCACAGACTCTGCATGAAAAAATCGAGTAAGTGAGAATCTTTCGGATTGAGAAAATAATAAAGCGTCATATCCACCAGACTCCAGTATTGCAGCTTGGCGTTTTCTCGCGTATTAGGTGTAACAAACGTCGCCCCTCCGCTGGTTGCAATGAAGTCTTGCGTCAGTTTTTCTTCACTCATCAGTTTCTCGCCCGGGACCCCCATAATTTTCACCGCCATGCTCATAAACCCGACATCATCAATATCAGCAGGTACATTCGGGCCAGGTCCGGAATAGCGAATATAGGCCGGATAACTGCGCGGATGAGCAAAAATACCCTTACGGCAATGTTCCGGCAGATCATCCCGGATGGTTACGGTGGCACGTACAATACCGTGTGTTTTGGTATTGCCTCCCCGTTCATAGCCGCCTGGTTTAAAGCGCCCGCGCATTTGATCCATCATCAGATCGATAATTTTATTTAAGCTTTCTTCTTCGTCAGGATCAAAACTTTCCTCCGCCAGCTTTAAATTTTCATTCTTGTGCCGTCGCCGGTTAACAAAGAACTGAATAATTCTCGAACCTGGTTCGCGAAAAAGATAGTCCCACTGCGGTCGAAACCAAGGTTCCAATCGACGCTCAATGCGTAACAGCTGAATCAAAAAATTGTGAATCGCCTTGAGTACCCGGTTCTTGATCGTCATTATCATGATGAGCCACCATTTCCATTAGGAGGTAAAGCTGAAATGTACTTGAGTGCACGCAGTCCGGGCATAAAAAAATATCCACCTCCCAGTACAGTTGTAAATTGTGGCAAATGACAAGTTCTTTGCACTGGTCCGGATGGAGTGGGACGATTAAAATGATCGGTACTATCGCCATTCATTAGGGATTCACGATTTCCCAACAAAGGATCCGGTTCCTCTTGCAAACCATCAAATTTACTATTCACGATCCAGGCATTTTGGACAAATTCGAATTGCCGGCCTATGTTGGCGACCAAACAAATAAACTGCAGACCGCGTTCAGCAGCAGGTGCATCCGGTTTGATAGCGTCTTCCGGTGCAAGAACAGGGCCATAACCGCGACCTCGCCGCAACAAACGGTGAAAACGAGAAGAGGCAACAAGATCTTCCTCCGGTTTTTGCCCAAACCCCAGGATTCTAACCAACCGACCTATAAAAGCGATTACGCTGAAACCCGTTGCACCCGGCGGTAGATCGCCTGTACGGGGATTGGCTCTGCGTACATGGGCACTAACCGGACAATGGTTGCCTTTCGGATCCAGGTCATAGGTAAAATGGTTGCCGTGATTCTTGCGCGAAATCCCCGGAATGTGCTCTGCAACCAAAGGTGTACCATTTCGTTCCCTACCCACCATTGATGCGGCAAGCTGCTCACGTTTTTCCGGTATGGAATCTGATACTTTATTGAGAAATCGCCAGAAACCGGGAACATCCTGCCCCAGCTGCCGAAGCACCAGATACGTTCCATTGCGGCCAAAATCCTTCAGTGCAGGATTGTCTTCTGCATCCGGCAAATTGGCTGCCAATTTATCATTCTGAGGATCGATCAGTGGTCGTGCGGTGTATTGTCCATATTCATTGGGATAGCCAAGCGCCATCTCCCCGGCAGCCAGTAAATTGGTATAACGATCATTTGCATGCGAATCCGTGCTGTGCCGATCTGCCCAGTCAATTTCGGGCTGACTGATACCATCCTCAAACCCAAAAGGCTCAATCCGCCCCATATCCGAAGTGGGTAAATGTTTCAATAATTGAAATGCCTGTGAAAAATACTCGCCTTCCACTGTTGCTCTCCAGGTATCAAGCTCCCCCTCTCTAGCATAAAGCAGCAATAGGACGTGCGGCACCTCTGCCACATCACTCCCCCATTTCCAATACCTTGGTGCATTGCGTCCGATATCACCCAGCCGGCGAGAACAATTTTCATTTCGGGTCATGCCATAAATAAACTCATCGGAGAAATCATCAATGATTGATTCATTTACTCCCAATGCACGTAAACCTTGCACAGAAAAAGCAATCTGCAATGCCGTATCAGGCGATGGATGGTTTGCAATGGCACTGCTGATCGGCGCTATGCTCAGCCATTGTTTGGCTGCGTTCGCATCTACAATTTTCAGCAGCATAAAACAGGTATCGGTCAGTTTCCCGTACCCAAAACGCAGCAATCCCTGCAGATCATCAAATTCAAAATCACTTGATTTTTTCATCTCCATCCTCCCTCAGATCAGACTGAGCCATTCACGGATTTCCGCATCATTGGATTGACGAATTTCCACACCTTGCCGAATACGGCTGTTGCGCGCCAGATCAACGGCTGTCAGTCCCGGATAAGCCTTGTACCAGACCTCTGTCGGTATTTGATGCCGCCGTTGCGTATATTTGAATGCGTGCTCACGCTGTGCACCTTCCTTAATCATCCATTTTGTCGTCGGGTAGCCAACCGCATTACTAAAGGTAAGATTTAATCCCCAGCCAACTTTGTTGATAAAATCATCCATATAGCTTTCGTGGCTGCCATCGTAATTACTGGCAAAAAAAACCCGATGATTATTGTCCATGAATACCCAGCGGGCGAAATGGATCGTTTTGATGCGTGCGAGAAAACCACGGTTGTAAATGTGCCTGGCAAACCAGTCGGTCAGCAGGAGTATGAATTTGAAGGTTAACAGGCGGAACAACCCCGGCTTTACATCACCAAATACACTGTATTGATTGCTGACATCCCAATCTTCCTGCTCTGAAAGTGCTTTGATATGGTCATAAGTTGGCCGGATAAAGAGTTCAGGGTCAAAGCGTTCCCGCTTTCTTAACCATAGCGCAAAGAAAGGAGCGATAACCAATAACAGCGGGGAAAAGAGTATCAAGATCAGCGGCACTCCGATTTTATGCAGCAGATTGCGAGTTTTCCATTCACTTGGTGTCAGTTCTGGCGAAGAGAGTACAAGCCTGCCTTTATATTTTTCCATTTCAATATGCGACAAAAGTTTCTGCCGTAGCGCACGAATATTTTCCTGTCCAACCTCCGCAACAATTTTCTGTAAACAAGCAGAAAGGCTGTGATGTAGCGCTGCATCTTCATGTATTTGCCTGACAGTCCGACCCACCCAATTAACATAATTAGCCCTGGGGTGAATGTTATACGTTTCCATCCATCCCAACAGGTTCTGATCTTCCTCGGAAAAATCGTCACAGTGGGAGAAAATTTTTGTCAGCCCCAATCCTGCGTGTTCCACCAGCTCCGCCAGGAAAGTATGCATATCCCCATCAATATCACCAAGAAAAGCAAGAGTGGGCCGCCACGGCCGTGGTTTTACACCAAACTCCTTAATTTCTTGAAGCGTTTTTGCTTCTATGATCACAAACCGCGCAAAATGCAAACGATCAAATTTCCCGAATGGAACCAGGTTGTTATCGGGATCAGCGTGTCCCGGAATTTTATTCATCGAAGCCAGCAAGGCGCGCAGATTCTGCAACTCACCAACGCGCACCGTTGCGGTAATCATGAAGGTAGATTGAGGTGTCATGGTTTTTTCTGTCCCGAATAAACAGTTGGCTGGCTGGTTACTGAGTATCGCTTCGTGTCAGGGCAAAATCCAGGACACGTGTTTTACCCCACCATACTTTTCCAAGATAAATACCGGGCTCAACCTCGCGAATTTCATCGCGAATCACTTTGGCAACAAATGAAGTTTTGGAATAATCGATAACGATGGTGTCTTTGCCGTCGAGCCAGCTTTTGTCGCGATAGACCTTGGCAACAATAAATGTCAAACCAAAGGGGGTAATCTTGTTGACAAGAACACCTGCCTGACCACCCGGGCAAAATAAATCAAACACCTTGCCTTGCCACGCAAGAAGACGTGCAAAGGCTGCTACTGTTTTTGAAAAGATGGACCCTGCCAGAATTGCTGTACCACGTGCATCACCTGCCGGAATATTTCCCGGCGTGGCATGGCGATAAATTTCATCCAGCTCTTCACGTGATTTACCCAACCAAATCTTGACCGTGTTATTCATTTTAGTTACTCCTCGTGGTTATCCCGAAAATAAATAAATCGAACATTTGGCAACACGCGATCCGAGACAAGTGCATGTGCCCACCACATCAGATAAATCAGGTGGAAAGCTCTTTGTGGAAAGAAACCTACCTGTATCGAACTCAAAAACCTTACTTTGAATAAGCTTATTCCTGGTTTATCCAATATTCAACTGTTTAATATTCTCAGGATAAAATAATGTCAAATAACTATCTGTCATCTGATTTTCATTAAAATTAATTCCAAATACTGCAATACCTTCAATAAAAAAAGGAATATATTATTAATAAGCATACTGTAAGTAAGGGCTTGGAACTTTAGCTCGTCCTGATCAATAATTTAACGGGAGATCATCATGAAAACATGTAGAAATATCCTTTATTTCACTGGGATCAGCTTGGTTTTATTGCTTGCAGGATGCTCAGATGACTTATCCCTGAAAATTGCCGCCGACTGTATCAAGGGCAATCATGCCCAGTCTGGAACGGTTCTGGATGAAGCACAGTGTGTAAACAGATCTGCAGAGAGTTTTCCGGGAGCGGATGAAGATTATTTCAAGGATATGGATTATGGAATCAGTCAGATTCCTGATAAGGTAGTCGCTGCACTTGAGCCTTTCGTGCCCGGTATCTCCCGGAATCCAGATCAAGCTGTCCAATCTATCGTTAAAGGCCGCAACAACTGGATCGTCTGGACAGGTGGTAACGATAAGTTCTGGGATTACATGAACGCGAAGAGCTTTGGTAGCTTCGATCTGTTAAAGGTGCTGTCAAACCATCCCGGGCTTGTGAAAAAACCCGGGTACAGTCGCGATAACCGTTGGAACTGGTTTGGTCTGGTCAATGAACCGTGCTTCATGAAAAACACTGATGCACAAGGTAAGCTGATTGGGCGAGAAGATCGTTTTGGCTTGTATCTGGATGTACGAGATTCTAACTGCCCTGCTGATCCTTTTGAAAATGAGGAAAAATATCCAGGTGTTAAGATTGGTGCGCGCGGAAAAACCGTACCGGTAGGATCTTATTACGGCTACGCGACCGGCATTGTCGGTCTGCGTTTATTCCCCAATCCCGACTTCGATGAAGCTGCAAAGAAACATTGGAATGCCGAGAAATATTATTCTGATCCCGATTACTACAATGATCCAAAACTGGTTAAACCGTACCGGGTCGGAATGGCCTGTGGTTTCTGTCACGTAGGGCCCAACCCGACCAATCCGCCTAAAGATCCGGAAAATCCGCAGTGGGCCAATCTTAATTCCAATCCCGGAGCACAATATTTCTGGTTTGACCGAGTGTTTGCGTATGAGGCCGATAAAACCAGTTTCGCTTACCAGCATCTCCATACCAACCGCCCGGGTGCGTTGGATACCTCACTCATCTCTACTGACTATATTAACAATCCACGCACCATGAATGCTGTTTATAGCCTTCCTGCACGGATGCTGAATGCTTTGCGCTGGGGCGAGGAAAAACTGAACAGCGGCGAGCGGAATAATAAGCAATTCAATCATTTTAAGGAGATTCCAGCTGATAGTCCGCTTAGGGCTTTTTTCAAAGATCCTGACACGGTACTAACGCCGCGTGTGCTCAAAGATGGTGCAGATTCAGTTGGCGCGCTGGGTGCTTTGAACCGCGTATTTGTTAATATCGGCCTGTTCAGCGAGGAATGGCTGCAGCATATTAATCCTTTGGTAGGCGGTAAGCCGTTCACGCCTTTTCCAATTAAAATTGCCGAGCAAAATTCCAGCTATTGGCGAGCAACCGAGCAGCAGACTCTCGATGGCGCCTTGTTCTTCCTGGCTGCAACTCCACCGGATCATTTGAAGGATGTCCCTGGAGATGGGCATTACCTGATTGATGACGAAAAAACCCTGGAGCGTGGTAAACAGGTGTTTGCCGAGAATTGTGCCGCTTGTCATTCGAGCAAACTACCGGAACAAGCATCTGAATTTTTCCCGGATAACGGCTGCGTCGGCCCCAACTATCTGAACTGCTGGAATGAATATTGGCACTGGACTAACTCATCCGAATTCAAAGAGCAAATGACAAAGCTGGTAATGGAAGAAGATTTTCTCAAGGAAAATTTCCTGTCCACAGAGTTGCGCATCCCGGTTACATTACTGGAAACCAATATCTGCGCGTCGATAGCGACCAACGCCATCAAGGGAGATACCTGGGACAATTTTTCCTCAACCACCTATAAACAACTACCTTCGGTAGGAGAAGTATTGATCCACCATCCGGTTACACGCGAACCTGTGGTCTATGCCATGCCAGACGGAGGGCGTGGTTATATCCGGCCACCTTCTCTCACAAGCATCTGGTCTACCGCCCCCTTCTTACTGAATAACACGGTAGGGAAGTTTTATCCATCAGGTTCAGTAGAAGATCGTATGAAATCCTTCCAGATCAGCATAGAGCAGCTGCTCTGGCCCGAGAAACGCTATTGTGATCAAAAAGATTTGTATTACTACGAGCATAGTGAAAAAGAGAAAGACTCCTATGCATATGACTCGGAAACAACAAACAGTTGTGAGGGGAAAACCTACCTCACTCAGTCCGGCAAGGAAATACCAGGAATTATTGATCGAACGACTGAAAGGAGTGAGCTGAAGATACCAAAAGGTTATCTGCCCTGGTATGTCAGTATCTTTCCCATAGGAGATGGATTGGAGCTTGGTCCGTTTCCTGCAGGCATTCCGGTCAATCTGATTTCCAATACCAATATGGAAATGAACTGGGGGCAACGACTTTCCCTTTCATGGGATCTTGTAAGCGCCATCGGGTGGAATATCTTTGATTTATGGAAAGCACAGGAAAATCCTGAAAGTATTACCGATGAAGAGTTGCGCAAAATGTTGAGCGGTATAGTAGATCCTTTATTGGCAGTGAATAAATGCCCAGACTTTGTTGTTAACCGGGGGCATTATTTCGGCACGGACTACCTGCCGGCAGAAGAAGGCAGAACAGCGCTTGATGACAGTGACAAACATGCTTTGATCGAGTTTCTTAAAACCATGTAATTCTGTACGACAGGTATTTCAGGATGCAGCGAAATACCTGTCGTGCTTCTCAGTTTACAGGCCATGATGCTCAATCCGGTTTTGCTTCAGGAGATGATTTGTGATTAAGCCTGCCCACCCGGAAAATAATCAGATTAATAGTGGCGATGACGAAAAGTTTGACTATATCGTCATCGGTTCTGGTGCAGGAGGCGGGCCGCTTGCCTGCAAACTGGCTCTGGAAGGGTTTCGTGTGCTGTTGCTGGAAGCTGGGGGAGATGACGAGCCATGTGATTACAGGGTTCCTGCATTTCATGCGCGCGCTTCTGAAAATGAAGCGCTTCGCTGGGACTACTTTGTGCATCATTATGGTGACAAAGCTCGGCAAGAGCAGGATTGTAAGTTCAGCAAAGAAAAGAATGGCGTACTTTACCCTCGCTCAGGCACGCTTGGCGGGTGTACTGCCCATAATGCCATGGTTCTGATGTATCCCCACAATAGTGACTGGGATGACATTGCGGAACTGATGAATGATCCAAGCTGGCATAGTAAAAATATGCACAAGTACTTCCAGCGCCTGGAACGCTGCGAATATGTGCCAAGATGGAAAATTTGGAGTCGCCATGGGTTTGAAGGCTGGCTGCCCACCAACCAGGCCAGCCCATGGATGCTGTGGAAAGATGAAGTACTAACAAAACTGACACTCTCTGCGGTGGAAGAATCCAGAAGCATGATGCATCCACTCAAACGTTTTTTCCTGGGAATTCTGAAATTCATTATTCGTTTCGATCCCAATGACTGGCGCTTGATTCGCAGAATCCCCGAAGGGCTATGCAAAATTCCAATCACGACACACCGCGGCAAGCGGGCGGGTACCAGAGAGTACATCCTGCAAGTCCGTGAACAATGTCCTGACAAACTGGTAATAAGAACGCACGCACTGGTCCAGCGTATTCTGCTCAATGAACATAATCAGGCCTACGGTGTGGAATATTGTGTGGGTGCCCATCAATATCGGGCTGATCCCCGGCACGAAGAAACAGTTGTCTCCGAAATAAGAATAGCATGCGCAGAGCACGAAATCATTGTAGCTGCTGGTGCTTTCAATACTCCCCAACTGCTCATGCTATCCGGAATTGGTCCACGAGAAGAACTGGAAAAATATGGAATTGAAGTAAAAGTAGCGCTGCCTGGTGTAGGGAAAAATTTGCAGGATCGTTATGAAATCGGGATGGTAACAAGACTTAAAGAAAATATCCCTCTGATCAAAGGAATGAAACTGCGCCCGCCTGAACCTGGAGAAGAGCCTGATCCGCAATACACTCTGTGGCTTCAGGGGAAAGGACCGTACACCACGAACGGTGCAACGGTCGCTCTCATCAAGCGTTCTTCTTTCAAACAATGGGATGATGATCCGGATCTGTTAATTTTCGGATTACTCGGAAATTTTAGCGGATACTACCCTGGCTATGCTCATGACATTACCAGGGATAACAGCCGCTACCCCAATGCACGGTGTCATAAAAATGATGATCGCTCCAATATCTGCCAGGAAAATATCTTTACCTGGGCCATACTCAAGGCGCACGCAAGCAATACAGGTCATGTCACCTTGCGGTCTAGCGATCCACGCGATGTGCCGGATATTAATTTCAACTATTTCCCTGAAGATTCGGACAGCGGTGATAGCGAGAAGGATTTGGATTCAGTAGTAGAGGGTGTGGAAGCTGTTCGCAATATCCTCGAATATTGCGGAGATCTGATTGAGGAAGAGATCCTGCCAGGAGCAAACGTCAGCAGTCGCGATGAAATCAGGCAATTTATCAAAGATCAGGCCTGGGGGCATCATGCTTCCTGCACCTGCAAAATGGGGCCACAGAGCGATAAAATGGCAGTTGTTGACAGCCGATTCCGCGTGTATGGAACCACTAATTTACGCATCGTTGATGCCTCAATCTTCCCCAAAATACCCGGCTTTTTTATCGTATCTGCTATTTACATGATCAGCGAGAAAGCCAGTGAAATCATTATTGAAGATGCAAGAATGAACGCTACGTAACGCTTTTTTATGTGTACAGCAGCAGGACCGAGTAAAGCAGAGAGTATTACCAGCCACGTCTGGTGACGATCAGGGCTATTGTTCACGAGGATAAAACTTTACTTAACTCTATTTTCTGTCCTGTGATTCGGCCGCAAGAAAATGAAATAGATAAGGTAACAGTAGTGATGGTTTCTCTTCCTGAACGGCGTGACCAACATTATTCAGGATAACGAGTTTTGAATTAGGCAGATTTTCATGCAGACGTTTGCCGATGGCCAACGGCACAATCTCATCTTCTTTGCCCCAGACAATCAAGGTAGAGACAGTCAGGCCAGCATAGTTGTTCGCGAATTGTTGCAAGTCAGGGGGCAATATTTGCCGCGCAGTCGTAAGTAAAGCATATTTTGCGCCCGGCTTGCCAAGGTCAGTGGCATAGTAGTTAATAGCAGCCTGTGGAATCAGCGCATCATCGAAATATACTTTCTGCAGAAGATCCTTCACCTGAAAGGTATTGGGAAGGCCATACGTGACCAGTGGGCCAAGCACCGGGGTTGCGAGTATTTTTATAAAGCTGGGTAGTTCCTGTGGATAAGCAATGCTATCGATCAGTACCAGGCTTTTTTGCAGACCGGGACTGGACGCAGATAAATAAACTGATGTAACCAGTGCGACCCCGCCTCCATAGGAATGCCCAATAATATGCAGATGCTTCAGATCATTTTCGAGGATGAAATTTCTGACCAGCCTGGCCTGCTCATAAACGGAATAGGCATCATCGTGTGGCTTGGGTGAATCACCAAAACCTTTCAAATCAATAGTAATGACCCGGTATTTTTGTGCCAGCGGTTCAATAATATGCCGCCAGCTATAGCTGCTTGCACCGAAACCATGAATAAGCAATACCGGATCGCCGGAGCCGATGCTTCGGGATGCCAGCTGAAATTCATGCGTTTTATCCGGATCACGGTACTGCGCCCAACCGGGAATATTCTTATCCATAACAACACAACCGCTGAAGTTAAAAATCATCAGTAATTGTGCAAGTTTTGAAAAAAAATCTCTCATCCCAGCGCACGAATAAGCATGACCAGATCAAATACACCACCAGCAAAAAATGTAAGCGCACCAAAAACAGGCAGTATCGCAATTACGTTACACGCTGTTTTCAAGCGTTTGGCCTCTTCTTCATTTTCAAGCTTCATGTGATCCGGAATGGACAAGATGACATAACTGATCAAGCTGAGAAAGATAATGTTTCCGATGCTCAGCGGCAGCAGGTTAGTCAGGTAGATTTCTACCGGACCTAACGTTTGTTGCAGGCAGTAACCACATTTGTCAATCAGCTCAAAGATTATGTCGCGCCTGGCGTTGATAACTTGAAAGAAACTTAACGTAGTATTGACAGCACCCCATAAAGCTACCAGTAGAACAAAAGGCCCCCCCAATTTTTCCATATTGACTCTCTCCTCTCTCAGCAAAAAATTCTACCTGTAGTGGTCAAGTAATTTCAGACACTGCGATAGTGTAGTGGTCTAATTTAAATAGACACCTCGATAGATGAAAAACCACCTGCGTTGGGAGCTGGTCCCAATGCTCATTTATTTTCACCTTGCTCTGACAACTTCGCCAACATTTTTTACTCACCCTGCCAGAATAGTATTATCTTTGCGAGGTCGTGCTCTTTAGCCGCAAGTGGAACATGGTAGGTGCGATACAAACCAATGGGTATAAAATACTGGACCATCACGCTGCCATGCGACTTATGCTGACAGCAAAAGGGTAAAGAAAGTGCGCACCGTTACTTCTCAGCGTTCTTTTAACCCGACAGAACCAAATTTGTTAAAATTCGCCTTTTTGGAATAAAGTCATGGCGTTACTTGAATTGCGCAATGTTATTCGGCGCTTTGGCGATTTCACGGCAGTGGATAACGTTAGCCTGTCGATTCAAGCAGGTGAATTCTTCACACTGCTGGGCCCTTCCGGTTGCGGAAAAACAACACTGCTGCGCATGATTGCCGGATTCGATGTCCCTGATTCCGGGCAGATTTTGCTCGATGGCCAGGATATTGCTAATACACCGCCCGAAAAGCGCCCTATTCATACCGTCTTTCAGAGCTATGCCCTGTTTCCACACATGACGGTGGCAGATAATGTGGCTTTCCCGCTGAAAATGTCCAAGGTGGCGCCAGCAGAAATCAAAAAACGGATGGAGAAAGCACTGGAAGAGGTACAGCTCTCCCGGTTCACCCACCGCTTTCCGCATGAACTCTCCGGTGGACAAAAACAACGTGTAGCCTTTGCGCGCGGCTTGATCAACCGGCCGCGCCTGCTGCTGATGGATGAGCCGCTTGGCGCGCTGGACGCAAAGCTACGGGAAGATATGCAGCGGGAGTTAATCAATTTGCAAAAAGAAGTCGGCATCACCTTCATTTTTGTTACCCATTCCCAGGATGAGGCGCTGGCGCTGTCACAACGGATTGCAGTGATGAATCTGGGAAACATCGAACAGATTGGCACACCTTCAGCCATTTACGGAACCCCGGCAAACCGCTTCATTGCTGATTTCATCGGCAAGATCAACCTGATGGAAGCCCGGGTAACGCAAATTTCCAACACGGCCATGACGCTGGAAATTAACGGACTGGGAACAACCGTCCTCCCACCCAAAAAAGAGATACAAGCAGGAGATCAGGGCGTGATCGCTATTCGCCCGGAACAGGTAGCAGTACACGCACTGGCGAAACAGGCAGAAATACCCCATGCCCATACTGGCAAAGTGCTCGACTTTCTCTATGTAGGCGACGTCACCACCTATGTCATCGAGTTGGACAGCGGCATTCAAATCGAAGCGCTGCTGGCAAATTCTTCACCCGGACGCGCACGCTTCTTTGAAGTGGATGATCCAGTTATTGTCAGCTGGCCACAGGAAGCTGCACAGTTTCTGGTGGATCGGCCATGAACAAATTCCGCCTGACACGCTGGTTGATCAGCCTGCCACCGACACTGTTTCTGCTGATATTCTTTGCGGTGCCCAGCCTGATCATGATTGTGACTTCGTTCCGCTTCCCTGGAGAATATGGCGGGCTGGCACCGTTGACTGCGCCGGAGACAACTGCCGCAGAAGGGGATTCTGGTTTGTATGGTATGACGCTCGAAGCCTACCACTTCTTTTTTAGCGATATCCTGTACGCAGAAATTTTCCTGAAATCCTTTGTGGTTGCGACAACTTCCACCCTGATCTGTCTGATTATGGCCTATCCGGTTGCCATGCTGATTGCCCAAAGCGCTAAAAAATACCGCAACCTGATGATATTGCTGGTCGTCCTGCCATTTGCCAGCAATTTTTTGATCCGCATCTATGCCTGGATGATTATTCTCGGGCCGGAATCAGCATTCAGCCATTTCATCAATAGTGTACTCCAGGCCTTTGGCTTTGAGCCGGTCATGATGTTGTTTTCTCCGTTCGCAGTATTGGTCGGAACCGTTTACGTGCACCTACCCTTCATGATTTTGCCGCTCTACACCAATCTGGAAAAACATGATCCGGTGCTGCTCGATGCTGCACAGGATCTAGGCGCAAACCGCTGGCAGCGCTTCTGGCTGGTCACCTGGCCACAGTCGCTGCCGGGTGTCTTCTCCGGCTCCGCACTGGTATTCATCCCGGTGCTGGGTATGTTCGCTATACCGGATATTCTGGGCGGCACCGGTGACATTCTGATCGGCAACCTGATCAAGGATCAGTTCCTGGGAACACGCGACTGGCCATTCGGCTCCACATTGTCCATCATGCTCATGCTGGCCGTGCTGTGTGTGACTGGATTATTCACTCTACTGGCTCGCCCTCGTGTACCCAGGTAAATAAATCTCCTGTTCTGATATGAAACACACCAATCTCACCCTGTGGCTTGCTGCCAGTCTGGTTTATATTTTTCTTTATATTCCACTGGTTATTGTCGTTGTTTACTCGTTCAATGATTCCCGCCTGAATGCGGAATGGGTCGGCTTTACGCTGGACTGGTACTACAAGCTATTTAATAACCAGGAAATGCTGCTGGCCGCGCGTAATTCATTGATTATCGCTGTCAGCGCCAGTCTGCTTGCAACCATACTGGGAACCATGGCGGGATTAGCCATTCATCGCTACCGGATCAAGGTATTGCCGTTTCTTGCATTTGCACCAATTGCCATGCCGGAAATCCTGCTGGGAGTTTCGCTGCTGCTGTTCTTTCTACAAGTACTGAATCTGACGTTAGGTCTGGTTTCGATCATCATCGCCCACACAACATTTTGTGTTGGTTTCGTCGCCATTATTGTGCGTGCTCGGCTGCAAGGTATGGATGACAGTATTTTTGAAGCAGCCCGCGATCTGGGCGCAACACCCTGGCAAACCTTCAGGCTGATTACTCTGCCGCTGATCATGCCCGCAGTCATCGCCGGGGCGCTCATGTCGTTTACGCTGTCAATTGATGATTTTGTTATTACTTTCTTCACCAAAGGCATTGGTGAACCGATTCTGCCGATTCAGATCTACACCATGATCAAAATTGCTGTTACGCCCGAAGTTAACGCCATTTCTACATTATTCATGTTGTTGACACTGGTATTGATCATCATCGCTAATCGTCTGGATTCCGGCATCTTGCAGGGGGAAAAGAAATCGTGAAACTCGGCTACACCCTGATGGGTCTCTTTTGCCTGCTGATCATCGCGCTGACCGGCTGCACATCCGAAGATCAGGTTGCGGGTGATTTGTCCGGCAAAAATGGCAATATTCTGAGACTGTTCAACTGGAATAACTACATCAGCCAGCAAACAATCGAGCGTTTTGAGCAGACCTGTCAATGCCGGGTGACACAGGACTATTACTCAGATAACGAGGAATTGCTCGCCAAACTGGCAGCTGGTGCAACCGGCTATGACTTGCTCGTTCCAACCGGTGATGCCATGGACACCCTGATTCACCAAGGGGCACTAAACGCGCTGGACAAATCACAAATTCCCAATCTGAAGAATATTGATCCAAGCTATCTGGGAACTGTGTTCGATCCGGATAACCGCTACTCTGTCCCCTATGCCTACACCACGACATTAATAGGATTTAACCGTGAAAAACTGGCCGAACTAAACCTGCCTGCCGATAGCTGGGCGATCATCTTCGAGCCTGAGTATTTGAAAAAAATCAAGGGACGTATCACCGTACTCGACAGCCAGCGCGAACTGATGGCAGCCGCACTCAAATATCTGGGCTATTCCGCTAGTGATACTGATGAAAATCACTGGCAGCAGGCAAAGGCACTGATTATCCGGGCAAAACCTTACTGGGCCGCTTTCAGCAACACTAGCTATATCCGCGAACTGGCAATTGGTAACCTGTGGGTGGCTCACGGCTATTCAAACGATATGTATCAGGCTGCACTGGATGCAAAAAAAACCGGACGCCGCTTTAGCGTGGATTTTGTCATTCCCCGTGAAGGCGCAGTGCTGTCACTCGACAGCATGGTGCTCCATTACAGTGGCCATCGTCCTGATCTGGCCCACCGCTTCATCAATTTCATGCTGGAAGGTAAAAACTCCGCCGAACTGACCAACCTGACCGGTTCCGGCAACCCCAATCTGGCTGCTCGGCCCTATATCCATCCTGAAATTATCGCCAATCATGCTATTTTCCCAGATACAGCACAACTGTCCCGACTGGAAATGCTGCATGATATCAATCACACACAACGCCGGCTGCTCAGCCGAATCTGGACAGAAATCAAACTGAGGTGAAAGCATGAGCTATTATCAACATCACGTTTTCTTTTGCGTTAACCAACGTGGCAACTGTGAAGGCTGCTGTAATGATTATCACGCCCAGGCAATGCGCGATTACGCCAAGGCGCGCATCAAGGAACTCAAATTAAGTGGCAAAGGGAAAATACGCATCAACAATGCGGGTTGTCTCGATCGTTGCAGCGAAGGCCCGGTTATGGTCGTCTACCCGGAAGAAGTCTGGTATACCTACGTCGATCAGGAAGATATTGATGAAATTATCGAATCCCATTTGAAAAATGGGCAAATCGTCGAACGCCTGAAAATCTGATCACTCCTTATCCGAAAATAACGAAAACCTGCAAAAATCACTCCGCTATCACGGTAACAACGGCAAACCCAGTTCCTTGAGGAACTCGTTGTGTCGCTTGGTGGCTGCGTCGATCTTCTGGTCAAGCGAAACCAGTTCCGAATGCACCGCGCCAAGGTCAACTTCCTCCTCGGCCTCCGCTGTACTCACGTAGCGCGAGATGTTCAGGTTGTAGCCTTCCTTCTCGATGCGTTCCATCGACACACGCATCGAGTAGCGGTCTTCCTCACGGCGGTGCTGGTAGGTATCGAGAATCTTGTCGATGTGCTCGGGCATCAACTTGTTCTGCCGCTTGCCTTTCTCGAAGTGCTGGGCAGCATTGATGAACAGCACGTCATCGGGCTTTTTGCATTTCTTCAGCACCAAAATGCACACCGGGATGCCGGTGGAGAAGAACAGGTTGGCGGGCAGGCCGATCACCGTGTCGATATGGCCATCTTTCAGCAACTTGGTGCGGATGCGTTCTTCTGCGCCACCACGGAACAGCACGCCGTGGGGCAGGATGATGGCCATCACGCCGTCTTGCTTCAGGTAGTGGAATCCGTGCAGCAAAAAGGCAAAATCGGCGGCAGACTTCGGAGCCAAGCCGTAATTCTTGAAGCGCATATCCTCGCCTAGCGCTTCGGTCGGCTCCCAGCGATAGCTGAACGGTGGGTTGGCCACAACCGCGTCAAACCGGGGCTGCTTGGCCGGGTTCATTTCGCGCAGCGCGTCCCATTCGTTGGTGAGCGTATCGCCGTGGTAAATCTCGAACTCGGAATCCTTCACCCCGTGCAGCAGCATGTTCATGCGCGCCAGGTTGTAGGTGGTGATGTTTTTCTCCTGCCCGACGATCTTGCCGATGCCGTGCGGGCCCATCCGGTGGCGCACATTGAGCAGCAAGGAGCCTGAACCGCAGGCGAAGTCGAACACACTTTCCAGATGCTTGCGTTTACCGGTGGCTGGCTCCTGACTGTCCAGCGTGACGATGCCCGAGAGGATGCTGGAAATCTGCTGCGGCGTATAAAACTCACCGGCCTTCTTGCCACTGCCTGCTGCAAACTGGCCGATCAGGTATTCATAGGCATCGCCCAGCGTATCCTTGTCGGTAGAGAATTTCTCCAGCCCATCGGCAATCGCCTTAATCACGGTGCAAAGCGTGGCATTGCGCGCGGTGTAGTCTTTTCCCAGCTTTTCTGAGTTCAGATTGATTTCAGAGAACAAGCCGCCAAAGGTGCTGGCAAAAGATTCGTTCTCGATGTAATCAAAGCCTTTTTGCAACGTGTGCAGCATCTCGCCGTTTTGCGTGCGCGCCATTTCGGCGATGCTGCTCCACAGGTAAGCGGGCTGAATCACGTAGTGCGTCTTGCGGCGCATCTGCTTTTCGAACTCGGCTGCGTCATCCGGGTTCTGTGCGTACCACAGCGCCAGCGGTGCACGACGGTCGCCCGCGTCCAGCCTGGGGTAATCCGAGCCCAGTTCCTTTTGCGCCGCCGCCTCGTAGTTGTCAGACAGATAGCGCAGGAACAGGAAGGACAGCATGTAGTCGCGGAAGTCGTCCGCGTTCATCGCCCCGCGCAAGGTGTCGGCAATGCACCAGAGGGTGGTGCCCAGTTGTTTTTGATCTTGTTCGGTCATGGTGTGTTTTTTCTGTTTTTGAGTTGCTGTTCCAGCGCTTGCAAATCGGCCTGGTCTTGGGCATCGGCGGCGGTGGCTTCACGAGTTTTGCGTTGCTGGTCGTAATTCAGATAGCGCTGGCTGACTTGTTGCTCCATGTGGGCGTGACTGACAGAGCCGGCGTTCTCCAGCAGCGCAAAGCCGTTGGACTCGATAATCTGCGCCACGTTTTGCTGCCAGAACGCCATCTGAATCGGCTGGCGATTTTTGGCACGCAGTTCGGCGGTTTCCAGAAAGATCACCACCAGCCGGTTGAGCGTGTCGATCTCATCTTCGCTCAGGTAATTCTTGGCCACCACGATGTCTTGCTTGCGAACCTGTGCGCTTTTCCATGTCAGCAAACCAAAATGGGGATCGGCAGGGTTGGCGCGGGCGAGGATGATTTCGGCGGCGGTGTGCCCCGTCACCGCATACAGCAACAGGTTTTGCACTGTGGCAAAAAATTGCTGGGTGGCAGCATCGGTTTTGTCATAATCGGCGGCCAGGGCAAACAGATCACGCACTTTTTGGTAGAAGCGTTTTTCGGAGGCGCG
The DNA here is from genome assembly GCF_009833115.1 of Nitrosomonas sp. GH22. NCBI lineage: Bacteria > Pseudomonadati > Pseudomonadota > Betaproteobacteria > Nitrosomonadales > Nitrosomonadaceae > Nitrosomonas > Nitrosomonas sp. GH22. Next base: position 22,370 of record NZ_QRCA01000010.1, on the reverse strand, counting down.
GATATCGCGGATGCGCGCCAGCATCTCGTCAAAATAATCCGGGCGGCCATCGGGGTTTTTCAGGCGCTCGTCGTCCATGGCAAAGCCCTTGAGCAGGTACTCTTTGAGCACCGTATTTGCCCAGCGGCGAAACTGCACGCCACGGGGCGAGCGCACGCGATAGCCCACGGCCAAAATGGCGTCGAGATTATAGAGCTTGGTGCGGTAGTTTTTCCCGTCTGCGGCAGTTACCGAGGATTCCTCGGTAACTGAAGTGGCATCCAATTCGCCATCCGCAAAGATATTTTTCAGGTGCAGGCCGATGTTATCGGTGCTGACCGCAAACAACTCGGCCATTTCGCGCTGGGTGAGCCATACGGTTTGCCCATTGGCGCGCAGTTGAATGCGGCTCTGACCGTCGTCGCTGGTGTAAAGAATCAGCTCGCTCATGCGCGCGCCTCATCCAGCACGGGGAAAAGCTGCTGCATCAGGCCTTTTTTGTGGGCTTTGAGGGCGTCGATTTTCTCGGCTTGGGCGGTGATTTGGGTGTCGAGGGCAGAGAGGCAGTCGGCGATTTTTTGTTGTTCGGCTAGCCCAGGATAATAAAGTTGAAATTTTTTAATTTCTGTCACAGTTAACTGTTGTTGAGCATTCCCAAAGGCTATGTTTGTAATGTAAGCACCCAGAAGCGCTGATTTGCAAAAGGCGTATAAGTAATCAGAGCTAACTTTTTTTGTTTTCATCCTTAAAACAACCATACCAGAGTTTATTCGTATATTGTCGTAAGGCACTTCCTCAGAAAAATATGCAAATTGACCAACAGACCCTCTTGTTGTTAGGACAATATCCGCACGTTGCAATTTTCCTTTTCTTAAAGCATCGTCTTTTTTCTTTGTGATAAATTGCATTGCTTCAAACTTGAAGCCATTCTTAGTTACATTTTTTGCATTCAAAAAGAGACAATACCCAGAACTACTAAACTCCTCTGCTTTAGGATAATTTATCCCTCTATCACCATCGATTACTTCTACAACCACATCAAAAGCACCAACACCCCACTCCCCCGCCTCCCGAAACTCAGGAAAGCGCAGTTTGGGCAGGGTTTCGCCTTCAGCGGGGAAAAGCTTCTGCATCATTCCCTTTTTATGGGCCGTGATCGCTTCCAGCTTTTGAGTCTCCAGAGTGATCAGCTCGTCGATGGAAGTGAGACAGTCGGCGATTTTTTGTTGTTCTTCTGGATTAGGAACAAAGATCGACATCGGCGCAAATTTAGAAATCCAATGCCGCTCGTGTGCGCCAACTTCGTATGAGACCATTTGCAAAGCCTCATACATAAACTTAATGTTTGTTTTGTTTTTTGCCTGCAATATTTTCATTGCAGAAGATTTTGCCTTAAATGGGAAATCTACGAATTGCGTAGCGGTTGTGAAGTCATCAAAAATTATGACCGGCAAACCTTCGTTGAAAACCCCATGCGACTCGTTCGTATAACCAAGAATAAACGTTTTCCCAGCCGTTAGTACTGGCGTCTTATATGCATCGTTGTAGTTTGTGCCTGAAACTAGGTAATCAGTAGGCTGCTGATAATCCAACAAACTACCAAGGCTCTTCTCCTCCCACGCCGCCGCACTCCGAAACCCAGGGAAGCGCAGCCTAGGCACCAGTTCTCGATTGCTTTCTGTTTTAGTCATGGCGTCGTCCTTATTATTGCTCATACGCACCCAACCCTGAAATCTCCCGCCCTTGGGCGAGTTTCTTGAGCAGCGGAATCAGGTCTTCCATCAACGCTAGCTCCGCCTTGGTGCGTGCTTTCCAGCCCAATTCTTGCGGGGCGAACAGCTCGCTTAATTGCTCGCCATCAAACACCATGCGGCGCAAGGTGGTGTCCACAAAGGTTTGCAGGGTTGTGACTTCCAGGCTGTGTTTGGCTGCGATGCTGGCCAGCGCCTTGACGTGCTTGTCGGCTTTGAAACGCTCGAAGCCTTCACGGATGGCTTTCTCGTCCAGCGCCTTGCCTGCTTCCAGTGTGCTGATGTATTCGGCGATGTCGTCGCGCTCGTCGATGAACTTGGCGTCGGACTGAATTAAGCTAATCAACTGATCGCGGCTCATTTTCTGCTTGCCCGGCGCTTCGCTGGCGTAGCGAGCAATCAGCGCCATGATGTAGTCGTAATCAATGATGCTGCTTGCAAACAGCACAAACTCGAAATCAAGCTGCTGCACGGCGGCGGGGGCCTGGTTACCTTGTTTGTCCTGAATTTCTTTCAGGCGTTTGGCCGTTTCCAGATAGGTGCTGCGGAAGCTTAAAAGCTGGTCTTTGGGCAAGAGCGCTTCGATTTTGGTTTTTTGCTCGGGCTCCAGATCGGTGTATTGGTCGAGCTGGGTTTTCAGGCGCTGCACTTCCTTGAAGCGATTGACGAATTCGATGCGGGCGGTATCGCCCTTGAGGTTGTAAACGGCTTCGGGTTCGCAGACGAGGTTTTTGGTTGCCATGAATTTTTCCATGGCTTTGATGGCGTGTTCGTATTTGTGGATGACCTCGGCGGCAGGCTCCACCAGCCAGATTTCTTTGGCGGGTTTGCTGGCTTGGCCGGAGAACAGGCCAATGGCGGTATCGACGGCTTCCGTTTGCTGGCGGAAATCGAGGATGTTGCCGTAGGGCTTGGTGTCGTTGAGCACGCGGTTGGTGCGTGAAAACGCCTGAATCAGGCCGTGGTACTTGAGGTTCTTGTCCACGTAGAGCGTGTTCAGGAACTTGGAATCGAAGCCGGTGAGCAGCATGTCCACGACGATGGTGATGTCGATCTTCTGCGCGTGCGGCAGGTCGGCATTGGGCCATTGCTGATCTTTGATGCGCTTTTGCACGTCCTGGTAATAAAGATCGAACTCGCCAACGCTGTGATTGCTGCCGTACTGGGCGTTGTAGTCGGCAATGATGGCTTTCAGCGCGGCCTTTTTTTCATCAGGCGCTTCTTCGTTATCGGCCTTTTCCTGCGGCAGGTCTTCCTGAATCTGCTGCACGTCTTTATTGCCCTCGGCGGGCGGGGAAAACACGCAGGCAATGTTCAGCGGCTGAAAGTCGGCGCCATTTTCTAATTTTTGTTGGGCCTGCTTTTCCGCCTGCAAGGTTTTGAATAGCGCGTGGTACTCGATGGCATCGTTGATGCTGGCGGTGGCCAGCACGGCATTGAACTTGCGCCCGGCGGTGGCGGCGTCGTGCTTGGCAAGGATGGCTTCAACGATGGCCTTTTTGGCCAGTGCTTCGCCAGGTTTGGCTGCCTTTTTGCCGTCGGTCTTGCCATCCGGCTTGTAGTAGTCGACATGGAAGCGCAGCACGTTGCGGTCTTCGATGGCGTGGGTGATGGTGTAGGCATGCAGTTGCTGCTGGAAGATGTCTGCCGTGGTCTTGTAGCTGGCTTGCTGGCCCTCGATCTGTTGATAGCTGGCGTTTTGATCGAAGATGGGCGTACCAGTGAAGCCGAACAATTGGGCGTTGGGGAAAAACTCCTTGATCGCCTTGTGGTTCTCGCCAAATTGCGAGCGATGGCATTCGTCGAAAATGAACACCATGCGCTGGTTGCGCAATGGCTCCAGGCGCTCCTTGTAGTTGCGCTTGTTGCTACCGTCGAGTGCCAGACCGAGCTTCTGGATGGTGGTGACGATCACCTTATCGGCGTAGTCATCGGAGAGCAGGCGGCGCACCAGCGTTTCGGTGTTGGTGTTTTCCTCAACGCAGCCTTCCTGAAACTTGTTGAATTCCTCGCGGGTCTGCCGGTCGAGGTCTTTGCGATCCACCACGAACAGACATTTGTCGATGTCGGGGTTGTCTTTCAGCAAGGTCGAGGCTTTGAACGAGGTCAGCGTTTTGCCGCTGCCGGTGGTGTGCCAGATGTAGCCATTGCCGCAGCGCTGGTGGATGCATTCGACAATCGCCTTGACCGCATAGATCTGATACGGGCGCATCATCAATAACTTTTGCTCACTGGCCACCAGCACCATGTAGCGGCTAATCATCTGGCCCAGCGTGCATTTGACGAGGAAGGCGTCAGCAAAGCTGTCCAGATGGGTGATCTTGCTGTTGTCTTCGCCGGCAAACTGATACAGCGGCAGGAAACGCTCGTCGGCGTTGAAACTGAAGTGGCGGCTGTTGTTGTTGGCGAAATACCAGGTGTCCGAGCGGTTGCTGACGATAAACAACTGCAAGAAACACAGCAGAGTCTTGGTGTAGCCGTTGCCGGGGTCGTTCTTATAATCGACGATCTGCTGCATCGCCCGGCGCGGGCTGATGGCCAGCGTCTTCAGTTCGATCTGCACCACGGGCACGCCGTTGATGAGCAGGATCACATCAAAGCGATGGTGGCTGTAGTCCGTGCTGATGCGTAGCTGGTTGACCACCTCGAAGTTGTTCTTGCACCAGTCCTTGATGTTGACCAGCGTGTAATAGAGCGGCGTGCCGTCGTCGCGCTCAAAGCTGTTGCGCTCACGCAGGTGCTTGGCTGCGGAGAAAACGTCGGGGGTGACGACAGACTCGAGCAGGCGTGCGAATTCGCTATCGGTCAGATGAACGCGGTTGAGCGCCTCGAAGTGCTGGCGAAAGTTCTTTTCCAGTGCGGCGCGGTCACGGATATCCGTGCGATAGGTGTACTTGAGATCCTCCAGCTTCAAGATCAGATCATGCTCAATCTGGTTTTCTGTTGTTGCCATTGGTTATAGTTTTTTATAGGTATTTCTAAAAATACCGGTTATGCGGGATGTAAGGTGCATGGAGTATAACAACAAGATATACCAAATAGATAAACGTGGCAGTGAGTATCACTCAATGCTGCGGTTCACCTGAAAAGCCAATTTTTTGAATTGCTGGCACAGCGTATCGCAATTACGCTGGTTAAAAGATAAGGTTAATCAATGTCCCTCTTTTTAACTGACAAATCCTCAAACAGGTATTTTTGACGTGACTGCTGGTTCAACTAATTTTTCTTCAAGGCCAACGGGATTCAGCAGCAAAACCACAGTTACTCATGCACGCTTTCCCACAGTTTTTGTAGGCGTTTGACTGATACAGGCATGGGGGTTTTCAGTTCCTGGCTGAACAGGGAAATACGCAGTTCTTCAATTTGCCAGCGGAATATTTCCAGATTCGGGTCGGTTACGCTGGCCTGGCGGTGTTTATACAGGCGTTGTTCGTACTGTTCCCACAGTGTGGTGACGATTTCGGTTTGTTCCTGGTCGCGTTCCGGATTTTTGTTGTATTTGTCGAGGCGTAGAATCATGCCTCTGAGATAACGCGGGAGGTGTTGCAGGTATTGCCAGCGAGTAGCACTCAGAAATCCAGGGTAAATCAGGTGGTGCAGCTGTGTTTCCAGATCTTTTTTCAGGGAAGCCACTGATTTTTCCAGAGTGGCTAGTCGCTTTTTCAGTTCCTGGCAAGGCTGGGCAATCGCATGGATCAGCTCAGCCATTTCCTGCGAAACAGTTCCCAGCCGTGTGCGTGCACGTGTAGATTGTGCGGTAAATTCATGTTCGTTACGCGGTAGCGGATCATCTCCGATCAAGGCCAGATCAATAATGGCCGAATGGATGTCTTCCCTGAGCCTACCAATCTCGATCAGATTGCTCATGAGTAATACTGCTTTCTGATCGACGGGTAAATTTTTTTCCAGTTGCCTGATTCTGTCCTTAAGTGCAAGGCATAACAAACGCCGTACACCTTCCCGCATACTGTGCTGCGCACCTTCCTGTGTATCAAATATACGAATGGCAACACTCTGCTCCTGATCAACCAGTGCCGGATAGCCGGTCAGTTGCTGACTGCCCCGGTTAAAACGAGTCTCCTGCGGCAATTCTCCAAAATCCCATTGGGTAATGCCGTCACGTTCGATTGAATTGGGTTCTGCCCCGGCGCCATGCGTAAATAATTGCTGTGCTGTCTGACCAAATTGTGCTTTTAATTCAGTCAGATTATGTCCCATGCCCAGTGTGGTGCCGGTATCGTCAATTACTTTGACATTCATTTGCAAATGCACGGGTAACGGTTTGTCATCCCAACTATCCAGCGGCACCTTGATTCCGGTTTCGTTGCGGATGAATGTGGACAGGGATTCAACAAGCAGCACGGCCTGATCCGGGCAGGTGTCCAGCCATTCCAGAAAGCGGGTAACGAATTGCGGCACCGGAATGGCATGACGGCGGATCGGCTTGGGTAGCATTTTCACATACCAGGTCACTTTTTCCCGGATTAACCCCGGTACCAGCCGATCGAAATGAAACGGCATAAATTGATTGAGCAACGGCAGCGGGATGGTAACTGTTACTCCATCCAGAGGATGACCGGGATCAAAGCGGTAGCTCAAGGGCAGATCATGGCCAGCTACTACCAGTGTTTCAGGAAATTGCTCGATGGTTGCTGCATCTGCAGCTTGCCGCATCAGCATTTCCCGCGTCAGGTACAACAGCCTGGGGTCAATCTGTTCTACCTGCTTGCGCCATTTTTCAAAGGTATTGCCACTACTAATATCTGCAGGAATACGCGCAGCATAAAACTCGAATATCTGCTGATCATCCACCAGAATATCCTGTCTTCGCACCTTGCTTTCCAGTTCGCAGATTTCATCAATCAACTGCTGATTGTGCTGCAGGAAAGGTGCATTGCTTTTATATGCTCTTGCGACCAATGCTTCACGGATAAAAATTTCGCGTGCATGGGCTGGGTCAATCGGGCCATAAGCCACGCATCGTTTGGGTACGATGGTCAGGCCATACAGGGTGACACGCTCAAACACGACAGCTTGTGCGCGCTGTTTTTCCCAGTGCGGATCAAAGTAGTGTTTTTTACACAGTTTGCCAGCGATTTTTTCTAGCCAGATTGGATCGATGGCGGCTACACAACGTGCATAAAGTTTGGTGGTTTCTGCCAGCTCGGCCGCAACTACCCATTTCGGCTGTTTTTTTCTCAGGGATGATCCAGGGAAAATTGAAAACTTGATTGCACGCGCACCTTCGTATATCCCCTTCTCATCCGATTTGAAGCCGATATTACCTAGCAGGCCGGACAGCAGCGCCCGGTGAATTTCATCATAACTGGCAGGAACCTGGTTGGGACGTAACCCCATTTCCTGAATCTGCGTATGCAACTGGCCGTGAATCTCGCGCCATTCCCGCATTCTGCGATGGGAAATAAAATTTTTCTGACATTGTTCAATCAGCTTTTTATTGGATTTTTTGTGTTTGAGCAGATCGTTATAGAAATCCCACAATTTGAGATAACCAATGAAATCGGAGCGATCATCGCGGAATAGCTGGTGCGCTTGATCAGCCGCCTGTTGATGTTCAAATGGTCGATCACGCGGATCCTGCAGACTGAGGGCGGAAGCGATGATCAGCACTTCGGTCAGACAGTTTTCTTGCCTGGCGGCAATAATCATGCGGGCAATTTTAGGATCGATGGGAAACCTTGCCAGTTGATGCCCGGTTTGTGTCAGCCCTTTTTGCTCATTCAGCGCACCAAGTTCCGATAAAAGCTGGTAACCATCGGCAATCATGCGCGCAGCAGGCGGCTGAATAAATGGAAACTGTTCCACATCTCCAATTTTCAGCGATTTCATGCGCAAAATAACCGCCGCTAACGAGGAACGCAGAATCTCCGGATCGGTATATTGCGGGCGGGCAGCAAAATCTTCTTCTGAATACAGGCGAAAACATACGCCGTTCATCACCCTGCCGCATCGTCCAGCACGCTGATTGGCCGAAGCCTGGGAAATTTTCTCGATCAGCAGCTGCTCCACCTTGTTGCGATAGCTGTAACGATTAATGCGTGCCAACCCGGTATCAATCACATAGCGAATACCGGGAACCGTGAGTGAAGTTTCGGCAACGTTGGTGGCCAGCACAATGCGTCGCCGTTGGCCAGGCATAAAAATACGCGCCTGTTCTGTGTGGGACAATCGGGCAAACAGGGGCAAGATCTCTGTGCCAGCCCTGCTACCGGGGCCGGAAAAGGTGTGTTTACGCAAGATTTCTGCGGTTTCCCGTATTTCCCGTTCTCCGGGCAGGAATACCAGCATATCTCCCTCCCCCATGTGCATGGCTTCATCAACCACATTCAGAATGACTCGGGACAGATCACGCTCCTCACCATCTGCCTGATCGTTGAACGACCGATAATGGATCTCTACCGGGAATAATCTGCCAGATACCTCAATGACAGGTGCATTATTAAAATGGGAAGCAAAGCGCTGGGCATCAATGGTGGCAGATGTAATAATCAGCTTCAGATCCGGACGGCGCGGCAGTAATTGCTTGAGATAGCCGAGCAGGAAATCGATATTCAGGCTGCGCTCATGCGCTTCATCGATGATGATGGTTTGATAGGCACGCAGCATGGGATCTTGCTGTGTTTCAGCCAGCAAGATCCCATCGGTCATCAACTTGATACGTGTATCAGGATGCGTCTGATCAGAGAAGCGGACTTTATAGCCGACCAGTTGTCCAAGCGGGCTGTTCAGTTCCGTGGCAATACGTGCAGCAACGGTTCTGGCAGCAATACGCCGGGGCTGGGTATGACCAATCAGTTTTTTGGCACCCCGCTGCTCTCCAATACTATGTTCCAGTTCCAGGCATATTTTTGGTAACTGCGTGGTTTTGCCGGAACCGGTTTCACCACAGATAATAACGGCTTGATGCTGCGCGATCGTGCGCGCGATTTCTTCACGTCGCGCGACGACCGGCAGTTCTTCCGGATAGGTGATGCGGGTAATTGATTCGGAGGGAGGTGCCAATAAATGTTACTTGCCGACGATGATGGTCTCTTTTTGGTTGCTGAGTGTGCCCTGCTCAATAATGGCAACGGTTAGCTTGGAAACAGCAACACGCTTGCCAGTGGCCTCCTCGGTAATGTCCGTTTGCCAGACCTGGATGCGTCTGCCGACATGCAACGGCGTACATACACCAATGACATTTCCTTCAGCCACTGCCCGGATATGGTTGGCATTTATTTCAATGCCAACAGCCCGGTAAATTTCAGGGTTGATCGTCATCCACGCGGATACGCTGCCCAGGGTTTCGGATAGCACGCAGCTGGCACCCCCGTGCAAAATACCAAAAGGCTGGGTGGTGCGATGATCTACCGGCATGCTGGCCTTAAGGAAATTCGGGCCAACTTCCAGGAAGCGTATACCAATATGCACACCCATATTGGCATTACGCAACCCTTCCAGATAATCAATAGTGTAGTTTTTAAACCAGATCGCTTGATCAGAACTCATATTGTCTCCACATACTTAACAGGTCGGGGCTCAGGAATTTGCAGCAGAATGGATTGGGATCAATACCGGTTCGGCGCGATGTTTACCTCTGCGCTTTTCCACTGCTTCGGCCAGATCGGAAAGTACCTGTTGTGTTGTCTCGAAATCAATACAGCCGTCTGTAATACTCTGTCCGTAAACCAGCTCTTTCAATTGTTTGCCTTCCACATTCTGCCGACCTGCCACCAGGTGGCTTTCAAGCATGACACCACTGATTGAGCGATTACCTTCCGTAATTTGTCGTGCAACATCAGCAGCCACTTCCGGCTGACGCCGATAATCCTTGTGGCTGTTCGCATGGCTGCAGTCGATCATCAGATAAGGAGGCAGTTTAGCTTTTGTTAACGCCTCAACTGCAGAAGCAACATTTCCTACATCATAATTAGGTGATCTTCCGCCACGCAGGATGATATGACAATCCTCATTTCCCCTGGTTGTGAAAGTGGCCACCCGTCCTTCTTTGGTGACTGACAGGAAATTATGCGGGTGGGAGGCTGCACTAATTGCATCAATTGCAATATTCAGATTACCGTAGGTGCCATTCTTGAACCCTACCGGACACGAAACACCGGAGGCCAGTTCGCGATGTCCCTGGCTTTCAGTTGTCCGGGCACCGATAGCTGCCCAGCTAATCAGGTCGGCCACATACTGCGGGCTGATCAGATCAAGAAATTCAGTAGCAGCCGGCATATCTGTATTGCCCAGTTTCAGCAATAAATTGCGAGCCAGTCGTAACCCTTTGTCAATATTGAAACTGTTATCCAGATCCGGATCATTGATCAGGCCTTTCCAGCCAACGGTTGTGCGGGGTTTCTCGAAATAAACCCGCATAATGATATGTAACTGACCTTTCAGCTCCTGACGCAGACGACTCAGCCGGGAAGCATATTCTACGGCTGCATCTACATCATGAATTGAACACGGGCCGCAAATGACAAGCAACCGATCATCCTCTCCCCGCAATATGTCATGGCACTCCTGCCTGGCAGTGACCACTGTTTCCGTTGCACGCTCGGTCAGAGGGTGCTCACGAAGCAGTTGCACTGGCGTGATCAGCTCATCTCCTCTGATAATGCGCCGATCGTCAGTTTTATGTTCCACTGATAATTCCTCGATGATTATTTCTCTCCATTTGTCCTCGCTACTCCACAAAAACGTACTATCCACTGTTCACTGTTACATTATGTGGTTCAGCTCTGCCTTAACAAGTAGGTCTATTTTACTGCGATGTCTCGCTAATCTCCATCATTCCTGTAACGAAGCCAGATGACTGGCCACATCTTCCTTGCTGAAACCGATTGCACTGGCAATACGGTCTGCATGGCTGATGCGCGAGACACCCGGAACAAGCCGGTGTGTCGGCTTCTCTGAAACGAATTCAACTTGCAGATAGTCTCCGATTTCTTCCTGCTGCAAACGTTCGCACAATTCGTGATTATGGGTCACCAGCAGCGTGGTGGCACCCAGCTGATGAAATCCTTTCAGCACATACTCCGAAAGTGTCATTTTTTCTTCAAAGGTGGTGCCTTCCGCCAGTTCATCCAGTATCACCAGAGAACGTGGTGTCGAATTGAAGAAGATTTCGCGGGTTTGTTTCAGCTCATGTGCAAAACGCCCCATTCCTTCCTCCAGTTGGCCGGGAGCAGGAATCTGATAAAAAATATGCTCTGCAGGCACTATTCGTGCTTGCGTTGCTGGGATATACGCTCCGGCTTGCGCCAGCAGCTGAATCTGAGCAACCGTTTTGCAGTAGGCGGTTTTTCCACCGCTGTTTGGCCCCGTCACGATCAGCAAGCGTTTATTGTTATCCAGCGTAATATCGTTGGGAACATAATCCGGATGCGTCCGTACCAGCAATGGGTTTTTGGCGGCAGAAGCAACCAGTGTGTGACGTTCGTTCCTATAGATTTCCGGCAGAACGGAATCTCCTGGTATGGAATGCGCATGCCGACGCAATGCCAGCAATTCATCAATCATCCCCAGTGCTTCAATTGCTCTAGCCAATTCCGGACTACTCCGAAACAGTTTCTGCAGCGGGTAGATGACCGAATCCCGGTCGGATGCACTGACTGCTTGTAAAATGATCGGAATGATCGGCACAAGCAGGATCAAAACCCCATAGCCAATGTAGCTGGCACCCAGCTCGCTCAGTGTACTCTGAAAGAAAAAAAGCAGACCGGCCATAAAAACCAGAAAGAAACCAATAAACGGCCACTTGAACACAGAGGGGCGAAATCGCGGAATAGGTAAGCGAGATTTTTCTTCTCTTGTCAGAAATTTTCTTTCCGAGACATAGATGGGTCCATGCATGAGTGAATAAGTACGTGTCCGGGCAAAATCACGCAACGCTTGCACCAGCGTGCGCAGGTAATCACTATTGGGAGTGGGAAGCGCTTCTGCCTGATCTACCATATCTACGGCAAAACCAGTGCCATCAACAAACTGACGATAGCCGTATCCACCAAATTCCAGTCTTTCCTTACCGGTTTTATCTTTGGGATCATCGGTCGTCAGTCCGCCTGCAAACTCGCCGTAAAGCAGATGGTATAGTGAGGTTTCATCGAACGCCATTCGTTTGATGTACTTTTCCAGGGCGTCCAACAGCTCAGGATTGGATTCAAGTTCACGCAACGCTTCCTGCTTGCTTTGTAATAATGCAGCATCGGTCACCGGGCGCGCAATTGAGCGGTACAATACGGATTGCCCTACCCGGGTCTGTGCATGGTTGATTTCATCAAACAGGGCATCAGCCTCCACCGCAACAAAAGTCTTGGCATCCAGTGCCCCGTAATTATCTGCAGTGGGTTTTGTATCCCGTATCTGCGTCTGATGTTTGCCGGATGACAAAATGAAACTTTCGCGCCAGACAGAAGCAGTAACAGCTTGTGATGTATCATTCATATTTTTATATATTGATGGATTGCAATTGAACTTAGCTCGTACAACTTTAGACGATTTTACTACCTCATGCAGGGATTAATGGTGATAAAACCTCCCTCATCGCCTTACTATTAATTACTAAGTAATTAATTTTTTTGGGCAAGAATCATGCTGCGTAAAATTTTTAAAAAATATCTGCCTTCTCACGAAAGTATCCAGCAGAGCCGCTTTGTGAAATTTTTTGGCACGCTGCTGTATCATCATAACCTTTGGCATTTACACCGTCGCTCTGTTGCCGGAGGAGTAGCTGCCGGTCTGTTCGCCGGTCTGGTTCCGGGCAGCAATCCGGTGCAGTTCTTTTTTGCCACTCTGTTTTCCGTGATTTTCAAGGTCAATCTGCCCATCGCTGTATTTACGACGCTTTACTCCAATCCTTTTACTATCGTACCGCTTTATATAGCAGCGTATTTTTTGGGTAGCTGGGCGACCGGCAGCAAGATAAGTAGCATGGATGACCTGCCTCCACTGGAATTGCATTTGCTGGACAAACATCTTTCTGAATGGGCTCCCGTACTGACGGACTATCTGGCAACCCTCGGGAAACCACTGATTGTCGGGCTATTTTTACTAGCCTCCCTGCTATCTGTCACCGGCTATTTCGCGGTACGCATGTTCTGGCGTTACTACGTTATCCATACATGGCATAAACGAGCCAAGCGTAAGCGTCACTCCAATAATAACCCCTAACCTTTCATCTTCATGCCTGGAACACGTTTACTGCTTCGCATAGCAGGCATTGCGCTACTGATTACCGCAGCAGGGTACATCACTTGGCATTTAACCAGAAGCCAGCCTCTGGAAGTGGAACTGGCGACCGTTAGTCGCGGTGCCGTTGAAGCCACGGTGGTCAATACGCGCGCTGGCACGATCAAGGCATGCCGACGAGCCAAATTATCTCCACAAGCAGGTGGCCAGATCATCCGTATGGAAATCAGAGAAGGAGATCGGATCAAGAAAGATCAGGTGCTACTTGAATTATGGAATACCGATCTGCAAGCACAACATGATCTGGCAAAGCAGCAATTGGCTACAGCAGAAAGCCGGCGACAGGAATCCTGCATCCTGGCTGACAACGCACAACGTGAATATATCCGCACCCAACAACTGGTTGAGAAAGGATTTGTTAGCGTACAGCGTGCCGATGATGCAAGCGCTACTGCCAAAGCCAACCGGGCAGCCTGTGCCGCCACGGGTGCAGAAGTCAGGCGAGCGCGTGCACAGATTGCAGTCAGCCAGGCCAACCTGGATCGAACACAGCTTATTGCTCCTTTTGCTGGAGTCATTGCTCAGATCACAGGAGAACTGGGCGAATATGTCACCCCTTCCCCGCCGGGAATTCCCACCCCGCCAGCAGTTGATCTGATTGATGACTCCTGCCTGTATGTCAGTGCGCCGATGGATGAAGTCGATGCACCCAAAATCCGGGTGGGACAAGTTGCACGCATCACGCTGGATGCCCTCCCTGGCCAGATTTTTGAGGGGAAAGTACGTCGTATTGCCCCTTATGTGACTGAAGTCGAGAAACAGGCGCGCACGGTGGATGTGGAAGCCGAATTTGCCAATCCTGATCAGGCTGTTTTGCTGGTGGGTTATAGCGCAGATATCGAAGCAATTATTGATCATCGTGAAAATGTGCTGCGCGTTCCCACCCAGGTGATCCGTCAGGGCAACAAGGTTTGGGTGCTGGATCAAGATAGCAGGCTTGAGGAGCAAACGCTGAAAACAGGCCTGGCAAACTGGGCCTATACCGAAGTGCTTGAAGGGTTGTCTGAAGGGGATCAGGTACTGCTGTCCGGCGATAGTGGAGAAATCAAAACGGGCACACAAGTGACCCCCAAATCTCCTCAGCCATGATACAGCTCCAGGGTATCACCCGGATTTTTCATATGGGGGATCAAGCTATCCATGCACTTGACCATATTGATCTGACAATCGACTCTGGTGAATATGTTTCCATCATGGGGCCTTCCGGATCGGGTAAATCAACCCTGCTGAACGTTATCGGTTTACTCGACCGGCCGGATAGCGGGCATTATCTACTGGATGGCAGAGACGTCACCGCACTGTCGGAAACCGAGCAAGCACAAGTTCGCCGGGAAAAAATTGGTTTTGTTTTCCAATCTTTCCATCTGATCCCGCGTTTGACGGCTGCAGAAAACATTGAAATTCCTCTGATACTGACTGGCATGCCTTCAATAGAGCGTAAGGAGCGCATCGCAGAAACCTTGCAGGCATTCAATTTGAGTGATCGTGCACACCACCGACCGGCTGAACTATCTGGCGGGCAGCGCCAGCGGGTGGCCATTGCCCGCGCAACGATCTTGCGTCCTACTGCATTGCTGGCGGATGAACCCACCGGCAATCTTGATCACCGTATCGGCTCAGAAGTAGCAACGTTGCTGGAAGCATTGAATCAAACAGGTACCACGCTTATCGTCGTAACGCATGATCGCGAACTGGCATTACGCGCCCGGCGCCGGGTTGCCATGCACGATGGTCGGATCGAAACCGACGAACAATGAGACTACAGGATCTCCTGCGTTTTTCCCTTAAAACTATTACCAGCTACCCTGCTCGCTCGTTTTTGATCATACTGGCCATGGCATTGGGTGTGGCTGCAGTGATCATTCTGACTGCATTGGGCGATGGGGCGCGCCAGTATGTCGTCAATGAATTTTCTTCGATCGGCACCAACCTGATTATTGTCCTGCCTGGTCGTTCCGAAACAGCAGGGAGTTTTCCAGGCGCAGTCATGGGCCAGACGTCAAGAGATCTGACGCTGGATGATGCTCATTGGGTAGGAAGGCTGCCACAAGTCAGGCGTTACGCTCCCCTGAATGTCGGTGTGGCTGAACTTTCTGCTGCAGGCAAGCTGCGGGAAGTCACGCTGATGGGCACCACCGCGGATATTTTCCCAATCCGTCACATGAAGCTTTCACAGGGAAAATTTCTTTCAAGCGCGGATGAAAGCAGTGCCCAGATTGTATTGGGTGCCAAGATTGCACAGGAATTTTTCCCGGATGGAAATGTACTGGGGCAGCGCGTTCGCCTGAGTGATCGGCGTTTTCTGGTCACCGGCGTGATGGCGGAACAAGGCGAATCCATGGGATACAACTCGGATGAACTGGTCATTATTCCTATCCAGCATGCCCAGACATTACTCAACACTAATTCGCTGTTCCGGTTGCTGATTGAAATCCGCCATCATGGCGAAATCGATAATGCCAGGGAAGCAATTCGTCAAACGCTCATTCGACGTCATGACGGGGAAGATGATGTCACCGTAATCGCCCATGATGCTGTACTGGCTACATTTGAACGTATCCTGCGTGCATTGACACTGGGGGTTGCCGGTATCGCCGTCATCAGCCTTGCTGTTGCCGGCATTTTGGTGATGAATGTTATGCTGGTATCGGTCAGTCAGCGCACGGCAGAAATTGGGCTACTCAAGGCAATTGGCACGCCGGCTGCTGTCATTCGCTATATTTTTCTGGCTGAAGCCGTCTGGCTATCCCTGGCGGGAGCCCTGGCCGGATTCATACTGGGACAGGCAGGCAGCTGGGCACTACGTCTGGCATATCCGCTGTTGCCCGCCTGGCCACCACTCTGGGCCAATTTTGCCGGAGTAGGAGTCGCAGTATTGGCCGGCGTTCTGGCGGGATTATTACCGGCAATCCGTGCGGCGAAACTGGATCCGGTTGATGCACTTGGCAAGCGATAAAGTCGATGAATCTTGTTGAATCCCTGAAATTTGCACTCCGCGCATTGACCGCCCACCGAACGCGCACATTTCTGTCTGCATCCGGTATTGCCATCGGCATTGCCGCCGTGATCCTGTTAACATCAATCGGTGCAGGTATCCAGCGTTTTGTGTTATCCGAATTTACCCAGTTTGGAACCAACATTGTGAATATCACACCCGGCAAGACTCGTACGCGAGGTGCTTCGACCGGATCAATTAGCAGTGTGCGCCTGTTGACAATTGAGGATTCGCTCGCGCTGAAATCCTCTCGCCATGCGGTCTATACCAATGCAACCGTCACCGGGAACGCGGAAGTACGCGGTAACGGCCACAGCCGACGAGTTACTGTATATGGCCAGGGGCCGGATTTCGATCGGGCATTTAATATGCACACTGCGATCGGGCAATTCCTACCAGCGGACGATCCGCGTAATCCACGCGCCTTTGCTGTGCTCGGTGCAAAAGTACACAAGGAGCTGTACGGCAGTACCAATCCGCTTGGCTCGGTACTGCAGGTCGGTGGTTCACGTTTTCGTATCATTGGTGTCATGGCCTCCAAGGGCCAGGTACTGGGTTTTGATCTGGATGATACGGTTTACATTCCCACAGCACGGGCATTGGAAGTTTTCAACCGGGAAGGTGTGATGGAAATTCAGGTAGTCTATCCGCCAGCCACACCACTGGATGAAGTCACGCAAGATATCAAACGTATCATGCTTAAACGGCACGGGCGTGAAGATTTTACGATAACACCACAGCAGCAGATGCTCAGTACACTCTCTACCGTACTGAATGTACTGACTTTTGCCGTCGCGGTATTGGGAGGAATTTCATTGCTGGTCGGAGCGGTGGGGATGATCACACTGATGCACATCACTGTAACAGAACGGATGGCCGAGATCGGCTTGCTGAATGCATTGGGTGCAACCCCCATGCGTATCCGTATCTTGTTCCTGCTGGAATCCACCGCGCTTTCGACGCTGGGGGGGATTGTCGGATTAATCACAGGATCAGGGATTGCCGGACTACTGGGAATACTGGTCAGCGATTTGCCCATCAGCATCCCGTGGCGCTATGTCATCGCGGCATTGCTCCTGTCAGGGGTAATCGGGCTGGCAGCGGGCATTGTTCCCGCCATACGCGCAGCCCGTCTTAATCCGGTGGATGCCCTACGCGCTGAGTAAAGCCTGGCTTCAGTGATTTTTTACGTAATCCACTAACTTCTGGAAGGAAAATAGATTGTCCTGTTTCTGTAACGGGTTATGACATTGTGCACAATTCAGATCGTTATCCTTTACTTTGCCATTTGGTTCATACAAGGCAAACCCCCAGTTACCGGAGCGATCTTCTGCTTTAAAAGTGCCATCCCAGTCACTTCTTTTTTCCATAACACCTACAGCAGCCAGTTTGTCGATGACAAACAAGCCATCCTCACCCGATTGGATTTTGCCCTCGGCATCTTTCTTGGGTATATATATTTCCATAACCACAACTGAACCGGGAGCAGCCTCCTCACCTTTTTTGTAGCTATCCACGGCAATCTTATTTGCATAGAATTTTGCTAACTGTGTTTGATTAGCACGGTTAGCGGTGCCATATTGCGAAAATATCTCAGTATAATTTTCCGGAAACTTAACAAACTCCGGGTTTCCTCCCCCAAAGGCAGGGAATGACAACGTTAAACCGATCAGTGCAGACAAACCTAAACTTGATTTCATTTTTTCTCTCCTTTTAAAAATCATTCTGCGGGCAAATCACCAGCAAACATGATTTACTTTGTTTTTGAGCGGAAAACGAAACATACGTGTAAAACACGCAAATTCCACTGACATTATAGACGCTCCCCATACAAATCATGAAACCTATCATCTGGATGATGATACTCATCACAGAAATTCCTGCAGAGTCAGAAAATACCCATCCTTAATCATCTTGCAGACTGACCGGAATATCTCTCCGGACATGCAAAACGTCAATGTAAACGGCGGAAATCGAACCACAACGCTGATAATGACATTCAAACTTATGAAAACAGCTCAGAAAAAATGGTTTTGATTAAGCGGCTGAAAATTGTTAGCAGATGTCGTTTTCGGCGTTAAATTTGTGACGCGATTAAACAAAATAGAGATCAAAAGCAGATGGCTACTTGATCCTCCATACATTCAATTTGACTATCGCTCATCGCAAACACAATCAGCCCTTGCTTAATCTGCGCTACAAATTTGATAGTCAGCAAGTTTCGGGTCGTGTTTATGAAAATTCGCTTTTATTCTATGGGGATAGGAAGGATAGAATATAACGCGAAGGATAAAAATGATGATCGATCAAGCGCAAACTCATTACGACCGTATTGTCAAAGCAATCGAATATATTCAAGAAAATTTTAAACAGCAGCCTGCTTTAGAGGATATTGCGGCGGCAGTACATTTAAGTCCGTTTTATTTTCAACGACTGTTTTCTGAATGGGCGGGAGTGAGTCCCAAGAAATTTGTCCAGTATCTTAGTTTGGAATACGCTAAAAGTTTGTTAAAAAACAGGAATTCCAGCTTGATGGAAGCAGCGTATGAGACAGGGCTATCGGGAGCCAGCCGATTGCACGATCTCTTTGTGAATATAGAATGCATGACGCCGGGTGAATTTAAAAATGGTGGCAAAGCCTTGCGTATCGATTACTGTTTTGCTGACAGTCCGTTTGGGAAAGTGATGATCGCATCTACCTCCAAGGGAGTTTGCCGGATCGCTTTTGAAGAGGATGAAGTCTTGGCTTTCAGCAATCTTAACAAGAGCTTTCCCAATGCTTCCTATACACAAAGGGTTAATCAATCTCACCAGGCTGCCCTGTTTATTTTTCAAAAAGATTGGTCACGGCTGGATGAAATCAAGCTACATTTAAACGGCACGCCGTTCCAACTCAAAGTTTGGGAATGCTTGCTCAAAATTCCGATGGGCGATCTAACCACCTACGGCCATATTGCAAAAACAATCGGCAACCCTAAAGCCTCCAGAGCTGTCGGTACGGCAATCAGCCGTAATCCCGTCGCATTTCTCATCCCATGCCACAGAGTCATCCAATCCAGTGGGCAGATCGGCGGTTATATGTGGGGGGCCACCCGAAAATCCGCGATGATTAGTTGGGAAGCCGCGAGAACGGGAGCATGAACATGCAAGACACTCTGAAAAAGATAGCTGCGGCGAATTGGCAACATGTGGCTGATGACATGCACGAAAAAGGCTATGCGATCGTGCCCGGTATTTTGTCGGCTGTGCAGTGCCGTCATTTCATTGAGCTTTACGACTGCCCTGACAGCTATCGCAAAACGGTAACCATGGCGCGTTATAGGTTTGGCCTGGGGGAGTATAAATATTTTGCCTACCCGTTGCCGGATATTATTCAGGCCTTACGGGAAAAGCTCTATGCCAAACTCGTTCCTGTTGCTAATCGATGGATGAACGCTTTGAATATCGAAACGCAGTTTCCAGAAAAACTGGCAGACTTGCATAAGCAGTGCCGCGACCATCATCAATGTCAGCCAACCCCCTTGATTTTGAAATACGGCAAAGGCGGGTTTAACACCTTGCATCAGGATTTGTACGGGGATATTTATTTCCCAATTCAAACCGTATTTTTTTTAACGGAACCTGATGAAGATTTTACCGGGGGCGAATTTGTCTTAACGCAGCAAACATCGCGAGCACAGTCCAAGGCAATCGTGTTAAAACCCAGGAAAGGCGACATGTTGATGATGACGACTCACTTTCGCCCTGTGAAGGGAAGCAGAGGTTATTACCGCGCGAATATGAAACATGGTGTCAGTGAAGTGCATAGCGGGCAACGCTATACGATGGGTATTATCTTTCACGATGCAGTAAGTTAAAGATCAAATAAACTCAGGCAGGGAGAGTGACGAATCCTGGCTGATGGTACTTGGGGTAGATGATTTACTAAAATCAATCACATTTTACGAAAATGGGTTTGTACCCCCATATTTTGAACACCTAATGGAAAATGTCACACTCCCTAAATTTACCCCTAACTCTGTTAAGTGGATAGACCCAGAAAATGATTCGGCATAGTGAAATTAGTGATCAGGATGTAAGGCGAGGGATAAAAGCCCTGCACATTCAATTTGGCGGCAACAGTCAACTGCAAATCTATGGCACTTTGGGATGTCAATCTGGCAAAAGAATGCGGCGCAAAAATCGGGTATTTTTTGCCAGTGCTCAAGCAGCCATCGAGGCAGGTTATCGCCCTTGCGGCAATTGTATGAAGGAAGCGTATAAGAAATGGACCGGATCACGCATACTTTAGATGCCCCTGAAAATCTGTTACCCCAAGCGGGGGAAGTCAATTATTACGGGCCAATTTTATCGCTGGAAGAATCTGATCGTTATTTAGCGATACTTCTGAAAGATATCGCGTGGCAACCGGATGAAGCGATTATTATGAGCAAACATATTTTGACCAAACGTCATGTCGCCTGGTACGCGAATTCACCCTTTCAATACACGTATTCGAAAATCACCAAACAGGCTCTGCCATGGACGCAGGATTTATTGGAGTTAAAAACGATTACTGAGCAGGTAAGTGGGGAGACATTCAATTCATGCCTGCTGAATCTTTATCATGATGGCTCCGAAGGCATGGCGTGGCACAGCGATGCAGAAAAAGATCTGAAAAGAGACGGGGCGATCGGCTCCTTAAGCTTGGGTGCAGAACGGAAGTTTGCATTTAAGCATAAGCGCAGCAAGGAAACCGTTTACATCCTGCTGGAACATGGTAGCCTGTTAGTGATGAAAGGAACCACCCAAACCCATTGGCTTCACCGGTTGCCCCCAACCAAAACCATCCATACCCCCCGCGTTAATTTAACATTCCGCATGATTGTGAATCAGGGTATTGAGGTGACGTAATAGAATTTTTCAAAACAATGGAATATCTAGCCAAAGATTCCACACTGAAAACACTGCCTACCTACCCATTTCTGTGAATAGGGTGAACAGGCTCGCAGGCGCAGCAACAGTTACCTGTTACAGCTTAGCTTAGCGTTTAAAGTGCAATAATCGGTTATTAGCGGGCATGTCGTAATCTTGCTGCAAGTTGAAGCCAGCCTTAGCGGCAAGGGCAATCACATCTTCAATATTACGAATGCCCATTAACAGATCGCGTTGTTGTAAATGCTGATTAAAACTAGCATTACTGGCACTGGTAAATTGGCCATTGTAGTTAAAAGGGCCGTAAATACACAGCTGTGCTTCAGGTAAGCAAAACTCATTTAAGTGTTGAAACAGTTGTTCAACTATCTGCCACGGCATGATATGCAAGGTATTAGCAGTAAACAGCGCATCCACTTTTTCAGCACTAAACACCGAGCTAGTAATATCCAAAGCTAGCGGGGCAGATAAATTTGCCAAGTTAGCTTGTTGGATCCGGGCGCTAAGGTCGGATAAATAAGCCGGTTGATCGCTACTTTGCCAGTTTAAGTGTGGTAAGTGCTTAGCAAAGTGGACGGCATGTTGGCCGGTGCCACTGCCTATTTCTAACACCCGCTTGCTATGCTGAAATACCTGCGTCAACACCTGCAGAATAGGCGCTTTGTTATTTTCACAAGCTTGAGAAAATGCTAGCACTATCTTTTTACCTACTTAGGTTATTCTGCCGCAAAGCGTTGCTGCAGGTAGGCAATAATATCGTTAGATTCATACAACCATTGCACCTCTCCGTTATCATGGCTAATACGTAAGCAAGGGACTTTAATCCGGCCTCCACCCGCTTTGAGAGCTTGGCGATGGGTTGGATTATCCAGGGCGTCGTACTTAACAACATTCAGGCTTAACCGGGCCATTTCTTTACGTACCCTAATACAAAATGGACAAGCCTTAAACTCATACAAAGCTAACTGACTGCAGTCTGCATCAACTTGGGCTTGCGCTTCACTATCACGATTTATGCCTTTAGGTGTGGTTAGCTTTTCGGCGATTAGCATAAAAGGGGTTAAAATAATTCGAATAAGTTTAAATACCAAACGCATATATTGACCACCTAAAAATTCAAATAAAAATTGTTGCACATTATGTCATAACCACTGCTATATAATGTAGTCACAAGATATCCACCCAGAGGGCGAGACATCTAATTTGTACGGCGGCAAGGAAAGAAGAGGTATTTTTGGTGTGTCTGTAGCAACGCTACCTTTTGAAAAGAAGGAAAGTATTTTCGGCGAAATACCTCAGTTTATACAGCGCTTGATCATAATGTCTTTGCGTCTTCCGGTTCTTCTTTGGAGGAATAACAACCTCCACTCCCCGTTTTTCTGCCTGTTCAATAATGGCATTACTGTCATGCCACGATCTGCCAGCAGATGATCTGCATCCATCCCTTCGATCAGGCGGCCAACTTGCGTGCAATCAGC